>NZ_JBVISF010000001.1:764889-944560 GCF_055575675.1 Streptomyces sp. NPDC034043 | reverse complement strand
CGAGCATGGAACCCGCGACACCCAGAGCGAGGACAGTACCGGCGAGGGACTTCTTCGAAGCGGCGATGCGGCGGATGACAGCGTGGGACACGGAGAAACCTTCCGAAGGGAACAAGGGCGGTCGCCGCATGCCGAAGGCACACGTGAGCCACTCACAGGAGAGGGATTCGACCGGCGGGGGGCCAAGCGCCCCGGCCGCCTCGGCGACAACACCAGTTAGCCAGCCCCCACCCCGCCTGGCAACGCCCCCCACCTACTACCCACCCCCGCAAACCCGCCCGAAACCCTCGCCCCGCCACACCCCGCACGCCCAAGCCGGACACGGCCAGCCCCCACCCCGCCGGGGCTACTATTCCGGGCCGAATGTGATCTGCCTCCTGTGGGGCGCCTCACCGCCCCACCCCCCGAACCTCACCCCCCGTATCCGTCCGGCACCTTTGTGATGCGTGTCCCCGGTCACTTCCAGGCCCGGACGCGGGGTGCCCGCGTCGTACGCGGCTGTGAGCGCCGTCACTTCGACGTCCTGTCACATGTCGCGCCCTCCTGCTGTCCCCACTGCGGAAGAAGAGAAGGGAACCTCAGGATGAAGTCCGTCATCGTCTGCACCTCCGTCTCCCACGGCAATACGCGTCGCGTCGCCGACGCCATGGCCCAGGTCCTGGGTGCGAAAGTCGTCACCCCCGAGGAGGCCGACCTCGTGGAGCTGGCCGCCGCCGATCTCGTGGGGTTCGGCTCGGGAGTCTTCTACGGCAGGCTCCACCCCCGGCTGACCGCTGCGGCCGAGGCCCTTCCCGGCGCACGCGGCCGGGCCTTCGTGTTCGCCACCAGCGGGCTGCCCGAACTGCCGCCGGCGCCCTTCACCCGGCCCCTCGCCCGGCGCCTCGCGGGCAAGGGCTTCCGGGTGCACGGCAGCTTCTCGTGCCGGGCCCTCGATACGTGGGCGCCGTTCCGGCTCGTCGGCGGCGTCCGCAAGCAGCGGCCGAACAGGGACGACCTGGCCGCCGCGCGGGCCTTCGCCGAGCGGCTGCGGAACGGGCACGGGCCCGGACCCCGGTCCTGAGCGGCCGGGGCCGACCCTCGCCCGGTCAGCCGTTCGACCGCGCGGCAGCAGCCCCGCCGGAGGGCAGGGCCAGGGCCGTGACGACGGTCGTGGCGGCGCGTGCGATGAGTGCGTCGTCGTATGCGGCGTCGGGGGTGCCCCGGCTGGAGAGGACGGCGATAACGAGGGGGTCGGCGCCGGGGGGCCAGGCGACGGCGATGTCGTTGCGGGTGCCGTAGCCGCCTCCGCCGGTCTTGTCGCCGACCTCCCAGGTGGCCGGGACACCGGCGCGGATGAGCGCGCCGCCGGTGGTGTTGCGCTTGAGCCAATCGGTCAGCAGGGCCCGCTTGCCGGCGCCGAGGACGTCGCCTAGCACGTAGGCGCGCAGGTCGGCGGCGAGGGCGCGGGGGGTGCTGGTGTCACGGAGATCGCCCGGCGCGGCTTCGTTGAGCTCCGTCTCGTAGCGGTCGGCCCGGGTGGTGGTGTCCCCCAGGGCGGCGAGCGCCGACTGGAGGCCCTTCGGTCCGCCGAGCTCGTCGAGCAGGAGGTTGGCGGCGGTGTTGTCGCTGTAGCGGATGGCGGCGTCGCACAGGGCGCGCAGGGACATGCCGGTGTCGACGTGCCGTTCGGTCACCGGTGAGTGGGCCACCAGGTCGGCGGGGCCGTAGCGGACGACGGCCTCGAGTTCTTCGAGTGTGTTCCGCTGGAGTACGGCGGCCGCCGAGAGCGCTTTGTGGGTCGAGCAGTAGGCGAACCGCTCGTCGGGGCGGTGCTGGACGCTCCGTCCGCTGCCGGTGTCGACCGCGTAGACCCCGAGCCGGGCGTCGAACTGCCGCTCCAGGGCCACGAAGGCGCGGCCCGCCGGAGCACCGGCGGCGGCAGGCGCGACCGTGCCCGGCGCATCGGCGGCCCCGGCGGCCTTGGCGCGGCCGAGCAGCGGGGCGGCGGCGAGGCCGGCCACGGCGGTGAGCGAGGTACGGCGGGTAACGGCCACCACTTGATCCTGTTCGTCGGTCTGGGAACGGGTCGTGCCCCGAGGCTACTTGCGCCACCCCGCTGGCCGCCCGCGCCGATCGTGCGCGGGCGGCCGGCGTGTCCAGGCGAGGTCGCATTCGCGGCGCGCAGAGGCAGAGCCCGCGCATTCCGACATCCCGCCACCGGCTGACGCGAAAACGGCTCGCCCGGCTCAGGGCCGCGCCTCCATGCTTGACGGGCCGGCCGGGAACGGCGCGTCATTCGCTTCCGGGTCATCTCCGGCCGTCCCCATCCTTTCTCCGGGGCAGCGCCCCGGTCGCGATGCGTAAAAGGGGAACTTCTGTCATGCGCCGAATGTTTTCGTCAGCCGCCGTCGGTCTCTCCCTCGCCCTCGCCGCGGCACCCGTGGCCGCGGCCACCGAGAGCCAGCCCGCGGCGTACGCCTGCAATTCGGGCAATTTCTGCATCTACAGCGACTGGAACGGCGGCGGGGAGCGCTGCGAGTGGCCCGACGCCCAGAGGGCGAACACGGCCGACAACTGCGGCTTCATTCAGCGCGGAATCAACGTCCGCTCCGTCTGGAACGGAAAGAACAACCGGGTCCAGTACTACACCCAGACCAATTACAACGCACGCGTGGGATCCACATCGGCCGGCAACGGCGGGAATCTGATGGGGACCTATCAGATCCGCTCCTTCAAGAAGCAGTAGGGATCCCAACCCGCCCCGCACCGCGGTCGTTTCGGATGACTTTCCGTCGCCCGGGCCGTTCCGGGCGGCGCGGGCGGGGAATGCCGCCACACTGGCGGACATGAGGATTGCCATCATGACGGCGGGGTCACGCGGGGACGTCGCACCGTACACGGGCCTGGGTGCGGGCCTGGTCCGGGCCGGGCACGAGGTCACCCTGGTCACCCACGGCGGGTTCGAGCCGCTGCTGGCCGGGGCCGGGGTGCGCTTCCGGCCCCTTCCCGGCGACCCCAGGGCCGAGTTGCACTCGACGCGCGGCCGGGGGCTCCACCGCAGCCGGACCGGGGCGGCGAAGCTGCTGCGTGCGATCGCACTGGCGAGGAGCATCGCCCCGGAAATGACGCTGCCGCTGGTGCGCGCGGCGCGCGACGCGGACGTGGTACTGGCCGCGGGGTCGGTCGCGCCCCTGGCCTGTGCCATCGCCGAGGGCTGCTCCCGGCCCAGCATGGGGCTCTTCCTGCAGCCGCTGCACGGCACCCGCCACTTCCCTCCCCCGATGCTCGGCACGCGTTCCCTGGGGCCGCTGGGCAACCGGATCGGCGGGCACGCCGTCACCGCGGCCGTGGACCGCGTCTACACCCGGGCCGCGCGGACCCTGGCCACGGAGCACGGCCTGCCCCCGGTCCGCCTGTCCGGCGCCCGCCGCGTCCGTGAACGTCAGGGCTGGCCCGTGTTGCACGGCTTCAGCGAGCTGGTGGTTCCGCGCCCCCGCGACTGGCGGCCGGGCCTGGACGTCTGCGGCTACTGGTGGCCCCACGACGCCGGCCGCCGGCTCCCGCCGGAACTGGAGGACTTCCTCGCCTCCGGTCCCGCCCCGGTCTACGTCGGCCTCGGAAGCGCCACCGCACCCGATCCCCGGGGCCTGAGCGCCCTCGTCGTCTCCGCCCTGCGCGCGGCCGGCCTGCGGGGCGTGATCCAGCACGGCTGGGCCGGACTGTCCGCCACCGGGGACGACATGATCACCATCGGGGACGTGCCGCACTCCCTGCTCTTCCCCCGGATGGCCGCCCTCGTGCACCACGCCGGAGCCGGCACCACCGGCGCGGCCCTGCGCGCCGGGGTGCCCTGCGTGCCCGTCCCGGTCCAGTTCGACGCCTCTTTCTGGGCGTCCCGTCTCGTGCGGCTGGGTACCGCCCCCGGGGCGGTGCCGTTGCGCCGCCTCGACGCCGCCGCCCTCGGCTCGGCGATCCGGAAGGCCGTGACCGACCCCTCCTACCGCGACCGTGCCCGGCACATCGCCCGCAGGCTGGCGGAGGAGGACGGCGTCGCGCCCGTCGCCGCCGCGCTGGAACGGCTGGCGGCCACCTGAGGGAGCGTCACGCGCCGGGCGTCACCGGCTGAGCAGGGCGTCCAGCAGCCCGTCGAGGTGGGCGCTCTCCTCCTCGGCCGCCACCACCGCGTACGTCCGTCGCAGGAAGGCGGCCACGGCGTCGGCGTCCGCAAGGAGCACCGCCCGGCCCTGGCCGGACGGGCAGGCTCCGCGCAGTTCGATGCGGAGCGCTCGCCCGTCGGCGCCGTCCACGGGCCGGAAGAGCACGTCTCCCTCCCCCACCGGCCGGCCGAGTCCGTCCGCGAGCATCTGCCGCTCGAAGTGCCAGCACGCCAGCCGCGTACCGGCGTGCAGGATGACCGCGCGCACGGCGAGCGGGTCCGTCGGGGCGTAGGTGAGGCGCAGTTGCAGCGGCGCGCCGGCGACGGTGATGAGGTGGGCGCTGATCAGGGCGGACAGGCGGGACGTCACAGAAGGCCTCCACGGGGACGGGCACCGGACGGCGGGTGCGCGACGCGCGTGTACCCGCCACGGGCCGGACCACACCCCTCCGTCCGGGTGAAGGCCGCGTCGGCGGTCGCCTCAGAACGCGTAGAGGGCGTTGCCGTTCAGGGTCGCGGACATCACGCACGCGTTGGGGAAGGTGTGCTTCCACGCGAGGCGGTCGCCGTGCCAGACGCCGTCCGCCGTGACGGTGACGGGGTCGTAGTTCCGCCGGCACGCGCGGCCCGGATCAGGGGCGGACAGCAGGCGGTCGAGCCGGCCGCCGGTGGCGTTGAGGGCGTCGCACGCGGCCCTGGGTGCGGGGTGCGTGCCCTCTGCGGTGTAGGCGCAGCTGAGTACGGTCGCCCGCAGGACGGTGCCCGTGGCGGCATCATCCCCCTGGGTGATGGTGAGGACCATGGCGGAGGGGGCGTACGGGCTCGCGGGCTGGGCCTGCGCCACGCCCGTGGTGCCGGCGAGGCAGAGGAGAGCGGCGGCGGAGACGGCTGCTAAGCGGTGACGCACGACAACACTCGCTTTCGATTCGAAGGTTGAAGGTGGCACTACAGCTGTTATGTAGCGCCCAGTTCGGGTTGAGCCTCTCAGGTGTGAAGGGCCGACGCACATCGACGGTCGAGTTACGGACAGATCGTTCGAAAATCGGATGAGAGGCGGGAGTTCGGGCGGCTTCCGCCTGGTGACCGCGGGTCCGCTCCGCGCCACGGCGCGGAGCCCTGCGCTCCGGGGTGCGTTCTCCGCGCCGGCCCCCTGCTGGTGGCGGCCGCGACCGGTCCGCCGCCGGGCCGTCCAGGGTGACCGGATCGAGGCGGCGGCCGGGCGGGCCGGGGGCGGTGGGCGCCAAGTGACGCGTGCGTACCGCACGTCAGGCTGGTGACAAACGCGACTGTCGCCGTGTGCTGGCGGCGTGTCACCTTTGCTCACGTCACCGACCGAGGGAGCAGGTGTGAACAAGGGGCACGCGGCCTTCTGCGACGCCGACCGCTGGTTCTACGACGCCCCGTACCGGCGGGGCGGCGAGAGCTTCCCGCCGGCCCTCGCCCCCGTACCCGAGGGGTGGACCTCGCACCGCAGCGGTGACTGGCTCGCCCTGCGCCCCCTCGGGCTCCGGCTGCCCTCCCAGGGCTGGAAGATCCACGTCTCGGCCGGCCTCGACAACGCGGAGGCCGTCCTGGGCAAGGTGTACGCCTACTGCGTGGAGCGGCGGACCGCCTTCAAGTTCGTGCCGAGCCGGTACCTGCTGCACCTGCGCAACGCCAAGTACGCGGACCGCGCGGCGAGCGGCAAGTTCCTGACCGTCTACCCGGCCGACGCGGAAGCCTGCCGGCGTACCGCCGAGGACCTGGACGCCCTGCTGGCCGGCGAGCCCGGCCCGTACATCCTCAGCGACCTGCGCTGGAACGAGGGCCCGGTCCACCTGCGCTACGGCAGTTTCACCCTGCGGCACTGCTACGACGGCGACGGCGAGCTGGTCCCGGCCATCGAGACGCCCGACGGACGCCTGGTACCGGACGCCCGCGGCCCGGCCTTCCAGCCGCCCGCCTGGGTCGAACTGCCAGGCTTCCTGCGGCCCCACCTGGACCGGCGCTCGGCCGTCACCCTCGAGGGCATCCCCTACACCATCGAGCGGGCCCTGCACTTCTCCAACGGCGGCGGCGTCTACGCGGGCCGCGACACCCGCACCGGCGAGCCGGTCGTCCTCAAGGAAGGCCGTCCCTTCGCCGGGCTCGCCGCCGACGAAGCGGACGCCGTCACCCGGCTGCACCGGGAACGCCGGGCTCTGGAGCGGCTGGACGGGCTGGACTGCGTCCCGGCCGTACGCGGCACCTTCACCGTCGGGGACCACCACTTCCTGGCGCTCCAGTACCTCGACGGGAAGCCCCTCAACACCTACTTCGCCCGCCGCCACCCGCTGATCGAGGCCGATCCCGCGCCCGCGGAGCTCGCCGCCTACACCGAGTGGGCGCTGAAGATCCACGCACGGGTGACGGAGGCCGTCGACGCCGTCCACTCGCGCGGCATCGTCTTCAACGACCTCCACCTCTTCAACATCATGGTCGCCGAGGACCCCGTCACGGGCGAACCGTCCGTCGCCCTGCTCGACTTCGAGGCCGCCGCCCACGTCGACGAGGGCCTGCGCCAGACGGTCGCCAACCCGGCCTTCGTGGCGCCGCCGGACCGGCGCGGCTTCGCCGTCGACCGTTACGCGCTGGCCTGTCTGCGCCTCGCCCTGTTCCTGCCGCTGACCAGCCTGCTCGTCATGGACCGGGCGAAGGCGGCGCACCTCGCGGACATCGCCGCGGCGCAGTTCCCCGTGCCCCGGCCCTTCCTCGACGAGGCGGTGCGCGAGATCCTCGCCGGACCTGAGGCCGGATCCGAAGCCGGGCCCGGGGCCGGGCCCGCGGCCGACGCTGCCGGCGGACGGACACCCGCCCCCGCCCGGCCGTACCTCCCGGCCGTGCCGGGAGACTGGCCGGCCGCCCGCGCCTCCATGACGGCGGCCCTGCACGCCACCGCCACACCCGACCGGGAGGACCGGCTCTTCCCCGGCGACCCGGCCCAGTTCGCCACCGCCACCGGCGGCGCGACGTTCGGCCACGGCGCCGCCGGCGTCCTGTACGCACTCGCCGAAACGGGCGCCGCCCCCTGGCCCGAAGCGGAGGAATGGCTGCTGGCCCGTACGAAGGAGCCGCCCTCCGGCACCCCGCTCGGTTTCTACGACGGCCTCGCCGGACTGGCCTGGACCCACCACCGGCTCGGCCACCGGGACCGCGCCCTCGCCCTCGTGGGGCGCCTGCTGGACGAACCGTGGCCGTCCACGGGCCCCGACCTGCACGGCGGACTCGCCGGAATCGGGCTTGCCCTGGACTCCCTCGGCACGGCCACCGGCGAGGGTGCGCTGCACAGCGCCGCCCTGCGCTGCGCCGACCTGGCCTTCGAGGCGGCACCCGGGCTGAAGCGGACGGGGCTGCTCTACGGGCACAGCGGGATCGCCCTGCTCCACCTGCGCCTCTACGAGCGCACCGGGGACACGGAACTGCTCCTGCGTGCGGCACGATTCCTCCACCGCGACCTGGACCACTGCGTGACCAGCGCCTTCGGGACCCTCCAGGTGGACGAGGGCTGGCGCACCATGCCCTACCTGGGCGCGGGCAGCGTCGGCATCGGCATGGTGCTCGACGACTGGCTGGAACACGCCCCCGACGAGCGGTTCGAGGAGGCGCGGACCCAGATCGTGCAGGCGGCCCAGGCGACCTTCTACGCCCAGCCCGGCCTCTTCCGGGGCGCCGCGGGCATGATCCTGCACCTGTCCCGGACCACCACGCCCGGCCCCGGGACCCGCGCCCGGGACATCGCCCGGCAGATCGAGGCGCTGGCCCGCCACGCGCTGCCGTATCAGGGACGACTCGCCTTCCCCGGCGAGCAGTTGATGCGCCTGTCCATGGACCTGTCCACCGGCACCGCCGGCGCGCTGCTCGCCCTGGGAAGCGCCGCCACCGGCGGGCGGGCGCACCTGCCGTTCCTCCCGCCGCCGCGTACCGCGGCGGCCCCAGAGCCGGTCCCCCACCGGGGGGCCGTGACCGGTCAGAACATCCCAGCGAAGGAAAGGAATCAGCCATGACCCTTCTCGATCTGCAGTCGATGGAGACCCCCAAGGAAGAGAACACCGAGGCCGCGCACCTCACCGGGGGCGGCAGCCGCGCCAGCCTCCTCCTGTGCGGCGACAGCAGCCTGAGCGTCACCACCTGTAACTGATCGGGACGCTTTCCGGGCCCGGGCGGAACCTCGCCCGGGCCCGCACCTCATCCCCGGGCAGCCCGTCCCGGGCCTGCGGGCATTCGAGGAGCCGCCGCCCATGACCCCGACCGACGACCCCGGTGAGGCGGCGGCCGCCCGTACGGCCGACCGGGCACTGAAGGCGGCCGCACGGCACAGCGCCGGCCGCACCGCCGCCGTGTTCGGCAGCTCGCTCGCCGCCGCCTGCGCCGCCCTCGCCGAACCCGCCGTCCTCGGCCACTGCCTCGACCTGCTCCTGCGCGGTGACCCCTCCGGCACCCGGTGGGCCCTGTACTGCGCGGCGCTGACCGCGGCCGAGGTCCTCCTGGACGCGGCGACGGCACGGCTCACCGGCGGCGTCGACGCCCGCTCCGCCGCCTGGCTGCGCCGGCGCGGACTCGCCGCCCTGCTCCGCACCGCCCCGCACCACGCGGCCGAGCACGCCCCCGGCGAGACGGCGGCCCGGCTCACGGCGCACGCCACCGCCGCCGCGACCGTTCCCGCGGCCGTCGCCACCGCCGCGACGGCCGTGCTGCCCCCGCTCGGCGGGCTCGTCGCCCTGTTCCTCGTCGACGTCTGGACCGGCGTCGCCTTCCTGGCCGGAGTGCCCCTGCTGGTCCTGCTGTTGAGGGCCTTCACCCGCGCCTCGGGAGCCAGCGTCAGCCGGTACCAGCGGGTGCAGCTCGCCATGGCGGGGCGGCTCGCCGAGGCCCTGGCCGGCGCGCGCACCATCGCCGCCGCCGGCACCGGGGAACGGGAAGCCGCGCGGATCCTCGCCGAACTGCCCGAACTGGGCCGTGAGGGGCGGCGGACGTGGCGGATCTACGGCGCGACCGTCGCCCGTACCAGCGCCCTGATGCCGCTCCTGCTGTACGTGGTGCTCGGCGTGGGCGGCATCCGCCTCGCGGCCGGGGCGCTCGGCGTCGGGGGCCTGCTCGCCGCCGTACGGTACGCGGGGCTCGCGGCCGGCGCCGGAGCCGTCACGGGCCGGCTGGCCGCGGTGGTGCGGGGCAGGGCCGCCGCCCGCCGGACCGCGGCCCTCCTCGGCCTGCCGCCGCTCGCCGAGGGGGACCGCGAGCACGCCCCCGACGGCCCCGGCACCCTGGAGCTGCGCGGGGTCCGCGTCGAGCGTGCGGGCGCGGTCGTCCTGCACGACGTCGACCTGCGGATCCCGGGCGGCACCACCACCGCGGTCGTGGGACGCACCGGCTCCGGCAAGACCCTGCTGGCCGCCGTCGCCGGACGCCTCACCGCCTGTGACGCCGGGCAGGTGCTGCTGGACGGCACCCCGCTGGAGGAACTCACCTCCGGAGCACTGCGCCGCGAGGTCGGCCACGCCTTCGACCGGCCGGCGCTGTTCGGGGAGAGCGTCGGCGCGGCCATCGCCTTCGGAGCACCGCCGGGGCCCGGGTCCGGTGCCGTGCGCGCCGCGGCCCGGGCGGCCGGCGCCGACCCGTTCGTACGCCGCCTGCCCGAGGGTTACCGCACTCCCCTCGCCGACGCGCCGGTGTCCGGCGGCGAACTGCAACGCCTGGGTCTCGCGAGGGCGTTCTGCCACGCCGGCCGGCTGCTCGTCCTGGACGACGCCACCTCCAGCCTGGACACCGTCACCGCCCGCGCGGTGGAGCAGGCGCTGGTCGACGAGGTGCGGGCCGCCACCCGTCTCGTGATCACCCACCGCGTCTCGACGGCGGCCCGCGCCGACCTCGTCGTATGGCTGGAGGAGGGCCGGGTCCGGGCGACGGGGACGCACGCGGAGCTGTGGCGGGACCCCGCCTACCGCTCGGTGTTCGGCACCGGCGGGGAATCCGCCCCCGCCGGGCGGGCGGGCGGCGGGAAGGCCGCCCGTCGCGGGGCGGTCCGGTGAGCGGGCGGGGCGCCTGGCGGCGGGTCGGCGCGGAGGGGCGCCGCTTCCTGCGCGGGCGGGCCCGGACGCTCGGCGTCCTCGCCCTGTGGTCGCTGCTGGAATCCGCCCACACCTTCCTCGGCGGTTACGCGGTGGCCCGCGCCCTCGACGACGGCTTCCTCGCCGGCCGGCCCGGCACCGGGACCGGCTGGCTCGCCGTGGCCGGGGCCGGGGCCCTCCTCGGCGGGCTCGCCCTGCGGGGCGTGTTCGGGGGGCTCGCGGACCTCGTCGAACCGCTGCGCGACGGTCTGGTCCGCCGGGCCGTGCGCCAGGGCCTGGAACGCGCGCTCGCCGACCCCGCGCGGGCCGAGCGCTCCGGGGCCGTCTCGCGGCTCACCCAGCAGACCGAGATGGCGCGTGACTCCTTCGCGGGCCTGGTCCTCGTCGCCCGCTCCTTCGTCTTCACCGCCCTCGGCGCCCTGGCCGGGATGGCCGCACTGGCGCCGGTCCTGCTCCTGTTCGTGCTGCCGCCGCTGCTCCTGGGGACGGCCGGCTTCCTGCTCACGCTGCGCCCCATGGCAGGGGTGCAGCGGCGGGCACTCGACACCGACGAGGCCCTGGCGGGGCGGGCCGGCGAGCTCGCCGCGGGCCTGCGGGACGTGGTGGCCTGCGGAGGAGGGGCCGAGGCCGGGGGCCGCCTGGAGCGCCTGATCGCCGAACAGGAGCTGCTGACCCGGCTGCTGGCGCGGTGGGCCGCCCTGCGCACGGTGATGCTCGGGGTGGCGGGCCGGCTGCCGGTCGTCGCGCTGCTCCTGGGCGCACCGTGGCTGCTCGCACACGGGCTGAGCGCGGGTGCCCTGGCCGCCGCGCTCACTTACCTGGTCCAGTCGCTGCTGCCCGCGCTGGACGCCCTCATGGGCGCCCTCGGCTCCGCCGGCACCAGGCTGCTGGTGGTACTGGAGCGCTTCTGTCCCCCCGGCGCGGACCCGGCGCCGGACCTTGCGCCGGACCTTGCGCAGGGCGCGGAACCGGCGGGTCCCGCGGAGTCCCGGGTCCCCGGGCCGCGGCCGCCGGAGCCCGGGCCGGAACCGGCGGGCGCGTCCGGGGCCGCGCCCCTCGCGGCGGAGCTGCGTCAGGTGCGCTTCGCGTACGGTCCGCACGCCCAGCCGGTGATCGACGGCCTCGACCTGGCCCTGCGCGAGGGGGAGCACCTCGCCGTGGTGGGGCCCAGCGGCATCGGCAAGTCCACGCTCGCCGCGCTGCTGGCCGGTCTCCTCGAGCCCGGCCGGGGCACCGTACTGCTGGCGGGCGCCCCGGCCGGCCGCGGGCCCGCCCGGGGTCCCGATCCCCGGCGGACCCTGTTGCCGCAGCAGGCGTACGTCTTCACGGGCTCCGTCCGCGAGAACCTGACGCACCTGTGCCCCGGGCCGGTGTCCGGGGCGCGGCTGGAGCGGGCGGTGGCCGCCCTCGGCGTGGACGGCCTCGTGGACCGGCTGGGCGGCCCGGACGCACCCGTGGACCCGGCCGGGCTCTCCCAGGGGGAGCGGCAGCAGCTGGCCCTCGCGGCCGCCTACCTCTCCCCCGCACCGCTGCTGCTGCTGGACGAGGCCACGTGCCATCTGGATCCGCGGGCGGAGGAACGCGCGGAGCGGGCGCTCGCCGAACGCCCCGGCACCCTCGTCGTCGTGGCCCACCGCATCTCGTCCGCGGCGCGGGCCGACCGGGTCCTCGTACTGGACGGCACCCGTGCGGTCTGCGGCACGCATGCGGACCTCCCGGCCAGGTCGCCCCTGTACCGGGAGCTGGTGGGGGTGTGGAACGCGCGGGAGTGAGCGGGGGCCGACGGCCGGGAGGGATTCGGGCCCTCAGACCCAGCCGGCCTGCCGGGAGATCCGGATGGCGTCCACCCGGTTGCGGGCTCCCGTCTTGCGGGTGACGGCGGCCATGTAGTTGCGTACGGTCCCGCTGGCGAGGTGCAGGGCCTGCGCGATCTCCGCGATGGAGTCGCCCTCCGCCGCCCGGGCCAGCACGCTCAGTTCGCGCGGGCTCAGCGGAGCGGGGCCGGCGTCCAGGAGGGCGGTGGCCAGGGAGGCGTCGACGAACCGCTCCCCCGCGGCGACCGCGCGGATGGCCCGGATCAGCCGGCCCGGTGATCCGTCCTTGTCCACGTACCCGCGCGCCGCGGCCCGGACCCCGCGCTGGAGGGAGCCGGGCGTTCCGGACGTGGCGAGCACCAGCAGGGGCGCGGGCGGCTCGGCGAGCGGGCGGGAGGCGCCCCCTCGGGCGCCCAGGGTGGCGGACGCGCCGGGACAGTCGAGGTCGACGACGGTCACGTCCGGCCGTAAGGACTCCGCCTGCCGCGCCGCGGACCGCCAGCCGGCGGAGGTGACGTCGAAGCCGCCCTCCGATCTCAGCAGAGCGGCGAGCGCCGACCCCACGAGGCTGACGCTGTGCAGGACGAGGACCTTGGTCATCGGGGGCTCTCCTCGGGTGGTGATCACGGGCACCAAGCGGTTGCCCGGCAATCACGGAGCAGGAACGTCCGCGTCCGGGGCATCGAGGGGTGCGTGGCCGAACTCCGGTGCCCGGCTGATCGGCGGCACGGGCCGCCGTACCCGCGACACGCTCAGCGGGTACGGTTCCGAGGCCGGAGGGCGCACGTCGGCGGAAAGAAGCGGTAGGGCTGATTCCGGGCGTATGGGGGGCGGAGCGGCCCCACCGCGGCCGCGGCTGCCGCTCGAACAGACGGCCGCACCCCCTGTCGGGAACGGCAGGCGGCCCGCCCGGCGGTGCCGGGCACCCCCGGTGGCGACCGGGCCGCCGTCGCCGCGCTGACGAGGCGGACCGGGACGGGCAACTCCGGTTCATCGGAAGCGGGTTGAAGCATCGCCCGGCCGCCCGGGTCGGCCGTGGCGCGGTCGGGGTCCGCTACGCTGACACTTCAGGCGATCATGGAATGGGGGCCGGTTCGGCATGGCGGCGAACGGGGCAGGGGGCCGGCTGCACGCCGGGGACCCGCGGGAGATCGCGGGGTACCGGCTGCTCGGCCGCATCGGTGAAGGCGGAATGGGGACCGTCTACCTCTCCCGCACCCGCGGCGGGCAGCCCGTCGCGCTGAAGGCGATCCGGCGCGAGTACGGCGGCGACGCCGCCTTCCGCCGCCGCTTCGAGCAGGAGGTCCGGGCGGCCTCCCGGGTCCGGGGCTACCACGTCGTCCCGCTCGTCGATCACGACGTCACGGGCGAACGGCCCTGGCTGGTCACGGCGTTCGTTCCCGGGCTGTCCCTGCGGGAGGCCCTCGCCACGTACGGCCCGCTGCCGCTGCCGGCCGTCCTCCAGCTCGTCGGCTGCACCGCGCGGGCCCTGACCGCGATCCACGCCGCCGGCGTCGTCCACCGTGACCTCAAGCCCGGCAACGTCCTGCTGAGCGACCAGGGACCGTACGTCATCGACTTCGGCATCGCCCGCGCCGCGGACGCCCTCCAGCTCACCGCGTCCGGCGGCGTCGTCGGCACCCCGCAGTTCATGTCCCCGGAGCAGGCGCTGGGCCGGCCGGCCGGACCGGCCGCCGACGTCTTCGCCCTCGGTCTGATCGCCGCCGTCGCCGCCACCGGCCGCCACCCCTACGGTGACGGCGGCGCCCTCACCCTCGCCGCGCAGATCGCCAACACGGCCGAGCGCCCGCCGCGCCTCGACCTCTACGACGAAGCGCTCCGCCCCCTGCTCGGACGCTGCCTGTCCCCCGACCCGGCGGCCCGCGTCGGCCCGGAGGAACTGGCCGGGCTGTGCGAGGAGGCCTCGGGCCGCTCCCTGAGCGATTTCACCGACTGGCTGCCGGGCCCGCTGGGTGAGGAGCTGACCGCCCGCAGGCGTGCCGCAGCACTGGCGCCGACGCCCGAAGCGACGGTCACCGACGCGCCGGCCACCGACCCGCCGGTCACCGACCCGCCGTCCCGTCCGCCGCACGGCCCCGCCTTCGCCGCCGCCCCGACCATGGCACCGCCGCCCCCGCGCCCGTCGCACGCGCCGGAGGAACCCGCCGCGGCGCGGCGTACGCCGACCGGTGCCCTCGCCGCCGGCGCCGCCGTGGCCGTCGCCCTGGCGGTGGTCCTGACCTGGACGGTGGCCCGCTCCGGAAACACCTCGGACGGCATGCGGGAGGGGGCCGACGGGAAGCGGCCGGCCCCGGTCACGGAGGCGGGTCCGGCCCCCACCGGCTCCGCCTCCGCCTCCGACGACGCCGGGTACACGGCCGTCTTCCGGGACCGTCCCCTCACCCTGCGCTCGCCGGGCGGGGCCAACATCGTCAGGGCCGACCTCGACGTCCCCCAGGTCGTGCAGGACACCCCCGGCCGGGAGATCATGCTCAGTGAGATCTCCGGCGGCAGGTGGGAGTTCTACACCCCGATGGGCAAGAGCACCGGAAAGACGCCCCAGGAGTGCCTGCGGGGCGCCCAGAGCGAGGTCCTGCCCACCGAGATCCGGGCGAAGGACCTGCCCACCGCCCTCCCCGTCGGGACCCTGATGTGCACGGTCACCAGCGACAAGAGGCTGGCCATGCTGGAGGTCACCGGCATCACCGGCGGCCAGGGCAACCTGCCCGACTACACCACCCTGCTCACCCTCTGGCAGAGGCGGTAGCGGCCGGAAGCACGGGCGGCGGCCCGGCCGGCGCGGGTCACCATCCGCTGATGACCGGCGCGTCGGGCCCGAGCCGCCGCCAGGCCCCGCCGAGGCGGGCGAGCCGGTCCGGGGCGGCGATGCCGCGCAGGAACGCCACCCTTCCGTCGCTGATCTCGAACGCCACCACCCCCGCGACCCGGTCGCCCACCACGGCGAGGACGGCCGGGGAGCCGTTGAGCACCGCGATGTGGAAGGCGACGGAGCCGCCCGCAAGCCGCCGCTTCGCCGCGGTGGGCTTGAATCCGGCCCTTACGTACGAGGCCACGCGCTCGCGGGTCGTGAACCGCAGCAGCCTCCTGGCCAGGCCGGCACCGTCCGAGAGGACGGTCACGTCGGCGGTGAGCAGCTCCACCAGGCGTTCGGTGCGCCCCGAGGTGGCGGCGGCGAGGAACTCCTCGACGATCCGGCGCGCGGTCGCGGGGTCCGCCCCGTCGCCGGCGCGGCGCTCGTCGGCGACCCGGCGCCGGGCCCGGTGGACGTACTGCTGGCTCGCGGACTCGGTGATGTCGAGGATCCCGGCGATCTCGGCGTGCGGGTAGCAGAAGGCCTCGCGCAGGACGTAGGCCGCCCGCTCGGCCGGCGAGAGGCGCTCCATGAGGGTCAGTACGGCCAAGGACACCGATTCGCGCTGCTCGAAGGTGTCGGCGGGGCCGAGCATCGGGTCGCCCTCGAGGAGCGGCTCGGGCAGCCAGTCCCCGGCGGCACGCTCGTGGCGCGCCTGTGCCGAGCGGAGCCGGTCGAGGCAGAGACGGGTGACGACCTTGGTCAGCCACGCCTCGGGCACCTCGATGCTGTCCCGGTCCGCGGCCTGCCAGCGCAGGAACGCGTCCTGCACGGCGTCCTCCGCGTCGGCCGCCGAGCCGAGCAGGCGGTACGCGAGCGAGGCCAGCCGGCCCCGGCCGGCCTCGAACCGGTCGACGGCTGCGTGGTCCATGCGGCGCAGCCTATGCGGTGGCCCACGCGCCGGCCGCGTCGGGTGCGGCGGCCAGGCGGCGCCGGCGCTTCGGCATGCCGAAGGTCGGGTGGCCGATGCCCCACGCGGCCCCCTTGAGCACGCCCGACTTGAGCCGCGCGGCGGTCCGGCCGCCCAGGTACCGGGACGTGGACCGGGCGTCCGCGTCCACCATCTGGAAGATGGCGTCCCGCCGCCCGAGGCTGATGTGGTTGCCGTGGTACTTCATCGCGGTGACCGGGATCTCGCCGCCCGTCAGGCGGGCGATGATCGCGGCTGTCGCCCGCATGTTGGTCAGGCCGGCCGAGGCGCAGGACATCGGCAGCGGGCGGCCGTTCGCGCCGATCGCGTAGGCGCAGTCACCGGCGGCGTAGACGTCCGGGTGCGAGACCGAGCGCATGGTGGCGTCGACGACGATCTGGCCGGTGCCGGCGACCTCGAGGCCGCTCGCGGCCGCTACGGGGTGTACGGCGAACCCCGCCGACCACACCGTCACGTCCGCCGGGAGGGATGTACCGCCCGCGGCGACCGCCCGTCCCGGCTCGACGGCTTCGATGCGGGTGTGCTCGTGGACGGTGACGCCGAGCCGGTCGAAGGCCCGGCGCAGGTGGCGGCGGGCCTTCGGGGAGAGCCACGCGCCCGGTTCGCCGCGGGCGGCGAGCGCGACCGCGAGGTCGGGCCGGGACTCGGCGAGCTCGGTGGCGGTCTCGATGCCGGTCAGCCCCTCGCCTACGACCAGCACGGTGCCGCCCCCGCCCAGGCCGGCGAGGCGCTCGCGCAGGCGCAGCGCCGAGGAGCGGCCGGTCACGTCGAAGGCGTGCTCGGCGACACCCGGCACCCCGTGGTGGGCCACGGTGCTGCCGAGCGCGTACAGCAGGGTGTCGTAGGCGAGTTCGCCGTCGCCCTCCTCGCCGGTCACGGCGACGGTCCCGCGCTCCGGGTCGACGCCGGTGACGCGCGCCAGGCGCAGCCGTACCCCGGTGCCCGCGAAGACGTCGGCGAGCTTGCGGAACGCGAGGTCCTGGCCGGCCGCGAGCTGGTGGAGGCGCATCCGCTCGACGAAGTCGGGCTCGGCGTTGACGACGGTGATCTCGGTGTCGGCGGAGGAGAGCCGACGGGCCAGGTTCCCGGCGGCGAAGGCGCCGGCGTATCCGGCGCCGAGGACGACGATGCGGTGCTTCATGGCGTGCTCCTGTCTCGTTGGGCTTGCCCCTTGGACGAGACGGCGCCCCGATTCCTGACAGGAGGCGGGTGTGATGCGGGTCACCCGGCGGCGCGGCGGGCGCCCTGGGCGGCCGTTCCCGCTAGCGGGCTTCGCGGCGGGCGGTGAGTTCGCCCTGTACGAAGGCGTCGGCTTCCGTCGTGTAGGGGCCTCCGTGGTCGAAGAGCGCGTCGGTGATCCGCTGCCATTCCGCCACCTCGGCGCGCGTCGCCGCGTCCGCCGCCGTGAGGTCGCCCGCCGCCTGCCGGGCGGCGTGCAGGGCGTCGGCGGCCCGGTGGTGCGTCATGCCTTCGGCGCGCCGTCGTACTCGGTCGCGGGCGGCGCGTTCCGCGGGTGTCGGCTCGCGCGGTTCACCCGACGGTGCGGGGTCGTCCTGGGTCATGGCGGGTACGCCTTTCCGTGAGTGGGTGCTTTCCGGCCCGCCCGCGGATACCCGCGCCAGCCCCGCTCATGCCGACGGTCCGGGGCGGGGGGAGCCCGCAGGCCGCTGCGAGCGGGCCCGCGGACTCCCCGTCAGCCACCGCCGGACCGGGACCGGAGGCGGCGGGCGCGGCAGCGCACTGCCCGCCCACGCCCTCAGAACCGCGCCGCGCCGTTCCGGCCGTCGGGCCGCGCGCCTCCGGGTTCCCCTTCGCCCGGGGCGAGTTCGGCGATGATCTCGGTGCCCAGTGCGTACGCAGGCACGCCCGCCGTGATGAGCGCGGTCTCGGCGACCCCGATGAGGTCGGCGATGCCCGCCCCGGCATGGAGCGCGCCCCGGGCGTGGATCCGGGCGGGGTGCGCCCGGCCGAGGGCCAGCAGCTGGCCGAAGTGGACGAGCTGCTGCACCCGGTCCCCCAGGGGGCTGTCCGTCAGCACGATGTGCCGCAGCGCCGCGATGGCCTCCTCGGTGGGAAGCCGGCCGAAGTCCCCGGCGAGGCGCAGACGTTCCCGCACTCCTTCCGGGACGGCTCCCAGTGTGGAGCGGTAGCGGTCCCGTACCGCCTCCGTACGGGAGGCGAGCACGTCGTCCGTCATGACGTCCGCCGCGCGATCGCGGCCCGTACGGCCTCCTGGGCGCCCGGGGGAAAGTCCGCGGCCCCGCCGATCGCCGCCGCCGCGATCTCCGCCTCGGCGCTCTCCTCGATCGCCACCAGCAGGTGGGCGGTGGTCAGGGCGTCCGGTCCGAACACCAGCAGGCCGTGGTTGGCCAGCAGGACGGCGGCCGTCGTGGGGCGCCGCTCGAGGACGTCGGCGATGCCGCGCACCGATACGTCCGACCCCCGAGGCCCCCAGGGGACCACCGGCACCTCCTCCGCCTGGCCGAAGCGCAGCATCGGCTCGGTGCGGCACGGCAACGGCCGGTTCGCCACCGCGAAGGCGGTCGCCGCGGGCGAGTGCGTGTGGATGATGGCGCCCACATGGGGGCGCGCCTCGTAGACGACGCTGTGCATGGCGACGATCTCGGCGCTGACGGACTGCAGTTCGCCCTCGAGGACCTTTCCGTCGAAACCGACGGTCGCCAGGTCCTCGGGCCGCACCCCGCGGACAAACCCCGGGGTGAGCAGGAGGCGTTCGCCGTCGAGTCGCGCGCTGAGGTTGGCGTGCCCGGAGCGGGACATCACTCCCGCCGCGAACAGCCCCTCGGCGGCCTGCACCAGGGCGTGGGCCCGCTCCTGCGCTCCACGTGTTCCCGTCATACGTCTCTCCCGGAATCTGCCGGCGGCGGCCGCTCGTCGGCCGCCGTCCACGTGGTGACCACTCTTCAACTTGAACTAAGGTTCAAGTCAAATGCCTCGGGTGGGGGGACCGACGGGAGCCAGGAGGGACCGGCGTGCGCATGACGATCGGCCAACTCGCCGAGATCACCGGAGTGCCCGCTTCGGCGATCCGGTACTGGGAGCGGCACGGACTGCTGCCCCTTCCGGAACGCCAGAGCGGCCAGCGGCGCTATCCACCGGAGGCCGCCGAGCGGATCACGGTGCTCCGCAAGTGCCAGCAGGCCGGGCTGACACTGGCGGAGATCAGGGAGTTCCAGCGTGAGCAGCCGCGCAGGCAGGCGATGATCCGCGCCAAGATCACGGAGATCGAGCAGCGCATGGTCGATCTCGACCACGCCCACCAGCTCCTGACGCACGCCGTCCAGTGCGGCGAGGAGGACATCGTCAGGTGCCCGAAGTTCCGCGAGCAGATGGCGGCGTGGCGGGCACCGGACCAGACGCCGTGAGCCGTCCGGCCGCGCGCGGGCCGCACCCGGGATTCAGCGGCCGGTGGGGCGGCCGGTGAAACGGCCGGCCGCTTCACCGCGCAGGCGCCCGGGCGGCAGGCGGCGGCCGAAGGCGAGCAGGAGGAGGTCCTGGGCGTCCCCGTACACCGGGGCGCCGGCCCCGTACGACCAGTCCGTGTCCTCGGCGCTAAGCCGCACTCCGGTGAGGTCGACGCCGAAGAACTTCAGGCCGCTGGGCTTGATGTCGTCGAGCAGGATGCGCAGCCGGTCCTCGGGGACCCGCCGGTCGTGCCCGAGGGCGGCCGTGACGTCCAGCCCGTGGACCACGTCGTGCCCCAGAGCGGCACGGAACCCGCCGACCGGCGGCGTCCAGGGGTGGTGGGCGTTGTCCCGGAGGAAGGCACCGAGCTCCGTGGCCGAGTGGGCGGCGGCGTCGCGGCGGGCGACGCGGTCGGTCATGCGGTGGAGGTTCCCCCGGGCCTTGACCAGTTCGCCCAGGGTCGCGGTCAGGGAGAGCCGGAAACCCATCGACATGTGGGCGACGACCTCGCGGACCGTCCATCCTTCGCACAGGCTGGGCGCGTCCCACTCGGCGGCCCGCAGGCCGTCGAACAGGTCCGCCAGCTCGCGGCGTTCCGCGGCTATGGCGGCCTTGACGCCCGCCTGCCGGCCCTTGGGGCCCGTCTCGCTTCGCATGGGGCCAAGCCTGCTCGGGGCCGGCCGGTATGGCCAATAGACGGTTCTTCTGCCGTCCAGCACCAGCGGTTATGGGGGCCTGCCGTACGCAGGGCGCCGGGCCCGCCCGGGGGCCGTCGCGGCCGACGCCCCGGTCGCGCCGCGCGGCGGCCGGCTCGGTGCCGCCCGAGGACGCGGGGCCCGCGCGGGTAGCCGACGGCGGGACGGGACGGATCGGCCGATCGGATGACGGGCGGGTCGGCCGGGCGGGTGGCCTGGAAGGGACGGCGGGCGACCGTCCGCACACCCAGACCAGCGAGGGCGACAAGCCCGGCCTGCTCGCCCTGCTCCGCACGGTCCAAGAGGACTTCGCCTGCGCGCTCCTCGACGGCCGTCACTGACGCCGCCGGACCGCTCGCCCGAAGGCCGATTGTCAGTGGCGGGTGCGAGGATCGGAGCATCAAGCCGGAAAGAGGGGGAGCGGTCATGACCGGAATCCAGAATTACATCAATCACGTTGCTCTCGTGCTGGACGCCAGTTCGTCCATGTCACACCTGAGTCAGAAGGTCGTTGACGTCGCGGACCAGCAGATCGCCTATCTGGCCCGCCGCTCGAAGGAACTGGACCAGGAAACCCGCGTCACGGTGTACGTGTTCTCGAACCGTGTCGAGTGCGTCATCTACGACAAGGACGTGCTGCGCATGCCGTCCCTGAAGCAGATGTACCGTACCGGCGGAATGACGGCCCTGCTGGCCGCCACCCTGCAGTCACAGCGGGAGCTGGCGCAGACCGCCCAACTCTACGGCGACCACAGCTTCCTGACGTTCGTGCTGACCGACGGCCAGGAGAACGCCAGCCACCGCTGCCCGGGTGCCCCCGGCCGCGACCCGCGCCAACTGGTCGAGGCCGTGGGCAAGATGATCGAGACGCAGGACGACAACTGGACGCTGGCCGTCCTGGTGCCGGACCAGATGGGCAAGCGCGAGGCCATGCAGTGCGGCTTCCCGAAGGACAACATCGCCATCTGGGACGCCACGAGCACCCAGGGCCTGGAGGACGCCGGACAGGTGATCCAGGAGGCCACCGAGAAATTCATGGTGGGCCGCACCAAGGGAATCCGGGGATCGCGCGCGGTGTTCTCGACGGGCGGCGAAGCCGTTAACAAGAAGGCCATCGAAGCGGCCGGCCTCACCCCGGTGGATCCGTCGCAGTACCAGCTGATTCCCGTGGCCCGTGACGCGGCGATCCGCGAATGGGTGGTGGAGAACGGACACACGTACCGCACCGGTTGCGCTTTCTACCAGCTGAGCAAGTCGGAAAAGGTGCAGGCGCGAAAGCAGATAGCGGTACTGGAAAAGAAGACGGACCGGGTCTACACGGGTCCGGAGGCCCGCGCCCTGCTCGGCCTGCCCGACGCGGAGGTCCGCGTCAAGCCCGACCACAACGACGACTTCACGATCTTCGTGCAGAGCACCAGTGTCAACCGGAAGCTGGTGCCGCAGACGCGGCTGCTGCTCATGGTCTGAGGCCGGGAGGCCCCCGCCGGCTCACGGGCCGCCGTCGGGCAGTCGCCGGAGGGCGCGGCCGCCGTCACCCTGTCGGGCCAAGCGGCGGCGGCCCGCTACCGCTAATGGTCCAGGATCGGGACACCCGGCAGGCCGTCGCGGCGTGGCATGCCTAACGTCACTGGCAAGCACATCGTTCACAGACCTTGTGGAGACGCCATGTCCCGAAGAGGCCGCTGGATGGCCGGCGCCTGCGTCGGCACGGCCGCCGTCGTGCTGCTCGCCACCGGGGGCGCCCCCGCCCCCGCCCCGCACCAGGGCCCCGGGGGAGGCGCCGGCAAGGGGGTCGCGGTGGGCGCGTACCTCCACTACGGCTCTCCCGGCGTCGACAGGATGCGGGGGCTCTCCCGCTGGCTCGGAGGAACCGACCTGCGCGCCGGGCATACCTACCTGCCCGGCGACACCTGGGCGAACATCGAGGGCCTGCCCAATTCCCTCGACGCCTGGGCACGGTGGCGCAAGCAGAGGTCCGACCGGCTGTTCGTCCTGAACGTGCCCATGCTGGACCAGAACGAGGCCGGGGTTCCCGACGACCGGATCGCCGAGCTGCTCCGCTCCGGCGCGGAGGGCGCGTACGACCACCACTTCCGGCGGCTGGCCGAGCGCCTGGTCTCGCTCGGGCTGCGGGACACCGTGATCGTGCTCGGCTGGGAGATGAACGGGTTCAACTACACCCACCGGTGCCGCCCCGAGCCGGAGGCCTGGAAGCAGTACTGGCGCAACATCGTGAGCGCCATGCGCTCCGTGGAGGGGCAGCGGTTCCGCTTCGACTTCGCCCCCAACCGGGGCATCGACGCGATCGCCTGGACCGAGTGCTATCCCGGGGACGACGTGGTCGACATCATCGGCATGGACTCCTACGACCAGCCTCCCGGGAACACCTTCCACGAGCAGATCACCCAGCCGTACGGCCTCCAGCACCAGGTCGACTTCGCGAGGGAGCACGGCAAGCGGATCTCGTACCCCGAGTGGGGGCTGTTCCGCAACGGCGACAACCCCGACTACATGCGGCGGATGCTGACGTGGATCGCCAAGCAGAAGCCGCTCTACCACAGCATCAGCGACTACTGCCCGCACGGCGTGTGGCAGTGCGGGAAGAACCCGCGTTCCTCCCGGGTGTTCCGCGAGTTCCTGTCGGCCGGCCGGGGCCGGCGGCCGGCGGCCGGGCCGCCGCACCCGGGCGCTCTCCCCGGCACGGCCGTCGGGGCCGGCGAAGGGAGCCGCGGGCGTGCCGGTGGCGAGGCGGCGGGATCCGGTGCCGTCCGGGGCGACGCCGGCGGCTTCGGCCAGAGCCCGGCGCTCCTCCCCCGCGAGCCGCTCGGGGCCCTCCCCCGGGGTGAGGTCCGCTCGTTCCCCCGGGACGTTCCGCCCCGGCCCGGGTCGCGGCCCGGCGAGGGCCCCCGCCGGTGACCCCGGCCCTGACCGGGGAGGATGGAGGGATGACAGACACCTTCACCACACGGACGATCGACGTCACCACCGGCTCCGCGGAGACCGTCCACGATCTGACGGCGGCCTGCTCCGGCTTCCTTCGTGAGGTCGCCCGGGGGCGCGACGGGCTCCTCAACGTGTTCACCCCGCACGCGACGGCCGGGCTCGCCGTCATCGAGACGGGTGCGGGCAGCGACGACGACCTGCTGGAGGCCCTGCGGACGCTGCTGCCCGCCGACGACCGCTGGCGGCACCGGCACGGCTCCCCCGGCCACGGCCGCGACCACGTGCTCCCGGCCCTCGTACCACCGCACGCCACCCTGCCGGTCGTCGGCGGCGAACTGGCGCTGGGGACCTGGCAGTCGGTCGTCCTGGTGGACACCAACCGTGACAACCCCCGCCGTACCGTACGGCTGTCGTTCCTCGGCTGAACCCACCCGTTCGGCCTCCGTGGCGGTTTGGGGTGCCCGGCGGCGGGCAACAGCGCGTGCATGACTGAGCTCGGGGGTCGTGTCGGAAGTCGGGATACGGGGACGGTCACCACGCGGGTGCCGGCGCGGCTGGACCGCCTGCCCTGGTCACGGTGGCACTGGATGATCGTGGTCGGGCTGGGCACCGTGTGGATCCTCGACGGCCTCGAGGTCACCATCGTCGGTAACATCGCCGGGCGCCTCTCCGAGGACGGCAGCGGCCTGTCCGTCACCGACGCCCAGGTCACCGGCGTCGCCGCCGCGCTCTACGTGGCCGGGGCGTGTTCGGGAGCGCTGGTGTTCGGGCGGCTGACCGATCTCTTCGGCCGCAAGAGGCTCTTCCTGGTCACCCTCGCCCTCTACCTCGCCGCGACCGCCCTCACCGCCCTTTCCTTCTCGCCCTGGTGGTTCTTCCTCTTCCGCTTCCTCACCGGATTCGGCATCGGCGGCGAGTACGCCGCCATCAATTCGGCGATCGACGAGCTGATCCCGAGCAAGTACCGGGGACGGGTCGATCTGATCATCAACGGCAGCTTCTGGCTCGGTGCCGTCGCGGGCGCGCTGCTGTCCGTGGTCGCGCTGGACACGGACGTGTTCCCCGCCTGGCTGGGCTGGCGGCTCACCTTCGCGCTCGGCGTGGTCCTGGGGCTGGTGATCCTGCTCGTCCGGCGCCACGTGCCCGAGAGCCCCCGCTGGATGTTCATGCACGGCAGGGCCCGGGAGGCCGAGGAGCTGGTCGGCGAGGTCGAACGGCAGGTGGAGGCCGAGAAGGGGGTCCCGCTGCCCGAGCCGGACGAGGCGATCACCGTCACCCCGCACCGGAGCATCGGGTTCGGGCTGATCGCCCGGACCGTCTTCCGGTCCTACCCGCGGCGCGCCGTCCTCGGCCTGTCGCTGTTCGTCGGGCAGGCGTTCCTCTACAACGCCATCACCTTCGGCTTCGGCACCATCCTGATCCGCTTCTTCGACGTCTCCAGCGGCGTCACCGGCTACTACTTCGCCGTCATCGCCTTCGGCAACTTCCTCGGGCCGCTCGTCCTCGGCCGGTTCTTCGACACCGTGGGCCGCCGCCCGATGATCGCGGGCACGTACGTGCTGTCGGGGCTGCTGCTGTTCGGCACGGCCTGGCTGTTCGGCGCGGGCCGGCTCACCGCGCTGACGATGACGGCGTGCTGGTGCGCGGTGCTCTTCTTCGCCTCGGCGGGGGCGAGTTCGGCGTACCTGACCGTGAGCGAGATCTTCCCGATGGAGACGCGGGCGATGGCGATCGCGTTCTTCTACGCGATCGGCACCGCGGCCGGCGGCATCTCCGGACCGCTGGTCTTCGCCGACCTCACCTCCAGCGGCGTCCGCGCCGACACCGTCGTGGCGTTCTGCGTCGGGGCGGCGTTGATGGTCGCCGCGGGCGTGGTCGCCGCCTTCTTCGCCGTGGCGGCCGAGGGGCGCTCGCTGGAGCGGATCGCCGCCCCGCTCTCCGCGCGGTCCGACACCGCCTGAGCCCCCGGCACCCCGGCACCCGCGTCCGTCAGTCGACCTGTACGCCGATCACGCAGGTGTCGTCGTCGGTGTCGGACCAGCTCTCGGCGAGCAGGCCGTCGAGGCGGCCGTCCAGGTCGTCGGCCCCCGAGGCGACCGTCCCCAGCAGATGGGCCAGGGAGTCCTGCACGGAGGCGTCCCGGCGCTCGACCAGGCCGTCCGTGAACAACAGCAGGGTGTCCTGCGGTTCGAGCCGGACCTCCTGCTCGGCGTAGGTGACGTCGGGCAGCGCGCCCAGCAGCAGCCCGTCGATGAGGGGGAGGGCACTGGCCTCGCCCTTCCTGACCAGTACGGGAGGCAGGTGCCCGGCACGCGCCCAGCGCATGACGCGGGTCCGCGGATCGTAGAGGCCGCAGACGGCGGTGGCGGTGACCTGCTTGGTGAGGTGGTGGGTGACCGTGTTGAGCCAGGACATCAGCTGGGCGGGGCCGGCTCCGGTCACGGCGAGGCCGCGCATGGCGTTGCGCAGTACGACCATCCCGGTGGCCGCCTCGATGCCGTGGCCCGCGACGTCGCCCACCGACAGCATGATGAGGCCCGAGGGCAGGACGAGCGTGTCGTACCAGTCCCCGCCGACCAGGGATTCGGTCTCGGCGGGCCGGTAGCGTACGGCGACCCTCAGCCCCGGTGCCTCGATGTGGTGGTGCGGGGGCATGATGGCGTGCTGGAGCTGGAGGGCGAGCCGGTTGCGTTCGGCCGATTCCGCTTCCGTGAGGGCCAGCTGGTCGCGGGTGGCGGCGAGGGCCACCTCGGTCCAGTGCTGCGCGGAGATGTCCTGGTAGGCGCCGCGTACGGCGTGCAGGCGCTGGGCCGAGTCGAGGACGGGCTCGGCGACGACCCGGATGTGGCGGAGGATGCCGTCGGAGCGTCGCAGGCGCAGGTTGACGGAGGCGGGGCGGCGGTAGCGCATGACGGCGCGCAGGAACCGGCCGAGGGCCGCGGCGTCATCCGGGTGGGCGTAGTCGGGCAGGTTCCGCAGCGGTACGGGTGAGGCGGTGGTCGGCAGTCCGTGGAGGGCGTACAGCTCGGAGTTCCAGCTGATCTCCCCAGTGCCGAAGTCCTCCTCGAAACCGCCGATGCGGCCCAGGCGCTGGGCGTGCTGGAGCAGGTTCGCCAGCCGGGCGGTCTCGTCCTCGATGCGCCAGATCAGCAGGACCGCGGCGCCGTGACGGCTGACGCTGATGTCCGCGACCGAGGTCAGCGGGATCTGGTCGACGAGCGCCGTCAGGCTCACGCGCTCGGCCCGGAACGGTTCGCCGGTGGCGTGCACCCGTTCGATGCTCTCGAAGAGGCCGCTCTCGCCCGCGGCCATCGGGTAGGCCTCCAGCAGCAGCGCGCCGTTGACGTCGCCGCGCGGCCGGCCCACGGGGTCGACGAAGCGGGTGTTCACGTGGCGGATGCGGAAGTCGGCCAGGCGGCCGTCCTGATCGAGTACCGGGGTCAGGATGATGGTGGGGTCGTGCAGCCCCTCGGCGAGGGCGATCAGCTCCGAGACGTCGGGGAGGAAGCCGTGCGGCGCCTCGGCGTCGGGCGCGACCGCCGAGTCCAGGGTGTGGGCGCACAGCTCGGCCAGTGCCTCGACCTGGCGCTGGATCTGCGGTGGCTGCGGCGGCAGGGGTTCGGGCCAGCAGACTTCGAGTACGCCGTGCACGCGTCCGCCGGTCCCGGCCGGGACGGCCATCCGGCCGCCGTCGGGCCAGTGCGGGCGCCCGATCGAGGGGATGCCGTCGCCCCGCGGGTCGGCGAGGGTGACCGTGGCGCGTTCGCGCAGGGCGAGGCGGGGCACGGTCGCGACTCCCGGGGGCACGTGACGCCAGCGGGAGGCCTCCTCGGCGGGGAACCCGGCGTGGCCGGCGAGGGTCAGCGAGCCGTCGGGGGCCGCGGCCCACACCGCCACGGCGACGGCCCCCAGCGGGGTCAGCGCGTTGGCCAGCAGGGATTCCGCCACGGCCTGGGTGTCGGCGGAGGCGAGGACGCCGCTCTCGGCGGTGCGCAGGCGTACCGCCACGTCGGAGGTGCGCGGGGCCGGCCCGGCGGTCGCGGTCCGTTCGACGAACTCGGCCGCGACCTCGGTGACATGGTCGCGGGCCGCCTGGTTGACGATGTCGGCGGCCAGTTCGAGGGGGGAGAGCCCGGCCTCGCGGCACAGCTCGTCGAGCTGATGGGCCGCGGCGGCGGGGGTGCAGTTCAGGCGCCCCATCAGGATTCCCTTGGCCAGTTCGACCAGCGCCCGGCCGTCGGCGGCCGCGTGTGCCTCGCGTACCTCCCGGCGCAGGCGCTCGACCGTGGCGACGAGCCGCCCCAGGGGCGTGGCGGTCTGCCGGGGCAGTGACGTCGGCGGCCGGTCCCCGGCCGGCGCGGCGGCCGCTCGTTCCCCGGGGGACTGGGAGATCTCGGAAGGGATCACCGTACTGCCGCTCCCTCGTCCTGGCGGCCCGGTGCCGTCAGCCAGTGCCGGACGCGGCCGATGAGGTCGTCGGCGTCGACGGGCTTGGTCACGTAGTCGCTGGCCCCGGCCGCGAGGCTCTTCTCCCGGTCGCCGGGCATGGCCTTGGCGGTGACGGCGATGATGGGCAGGTCGGCGTGGGCGGGCATGCGGCGGATCTCCGCGGTCGCGGCGTATCCGTCCAGCTCGGGCATCATCACGTCCATCAGGATGAGGTCGACGCCGGGGTTGCGGGTGAGCGTCTCGATGCCCTTGCGGCCGTTCTCGGCGTGGAGGACCTGCATGCCGTGGAGTTCGAGGATGCCGCTGAGGGCGAACAGGTTGCGCGCGTCGTCGTCGACGACGAGGACGGTGCGTCCCGCGAGGTCCCCGTCGGGCAGCTGGTGGGCGGTCTCGGCTTCCGCCGTGCCGTTGACGAGCGGCGGCAGCTCGCCGGGCCGCTCGGTGGAAAGGTGCAGGACGATGCGTTCGCGGAGCTCGTCCAGGCTGGTCAGCAGTTCCAGGCGGCGGGACGCGGCCCGCTTCCGCAGGGCCTTCTCCTGACCGTTGTCCAGGCGGGGGTTGTTGTGGGCGAGGACCGGCAGGGAGCTGAGCGCGGGGTCGCCGTCCAGCGCGTCGAGGAAGCGCAGGGCTTCGCCGTCGGGCATGCCGAGTTCGAGGACGACGCAGTGGAACGGCTCGGAGGCCAGTGCCGCGGCGGCTTCGCGCGAGCTGGTGGCGCCGACGACCTGGATGCCCGGCTGCTCGCCGTTCCCGCCGTGGCGCGGTACGAGGTCGCGCTCGGCGCTCTCCGCGACGAGGGAGAGCAGGCCGCTCGGGCGTTCCTCGATGACGAGGAGGCGGCGGCCCTGGCGCTGGCGGGCGGGCGTGCTCGCGCCGTCGCCCCCGTGCCGCGGGGCGGGGAGCTCGTGGACCGGGCCGCGGGGCGCGGGCGCCGGGGCGGCGGCCGGGAGGGCCGCCGGGCTTCCTTCGAGGTCCCTGTGGGTGACGGGGAGGTACAGGGTGAAGGTGCTGCCCTGGCCGGGGGTGCTCTCGGCCGCCACGGCCCCGCCGAGCAGCTGGGCGATCTCGCGGGTGATGGAGAGGCCGAGGCCGGTGCCCCCGTACTTGCGGCTCGTGGTGCCGTCGGCCTGCTGGAAGGCGCCGAACACGGATTCCAGCTGCTGTTCGGGGATGCCGATGCCGGTGTCGCGCACGCGGAAGGCCATCATGCCGCCGTGCCGGACCAGTCCGGTGGGGATCTCCGCGTCGGAGGCCCGTTCGATGCGCAGTTCGACCCTGCCGCGCTCGGTGAACTTGACGGCGTTGGACAGCAGGTTGCGCAGGATCTGGCGCAGCCTGGCGTCGTCGGTGAGCAGGTCGGCGGGTGTGTCGGGGGCGGTGGTGACGGTGAAGTCGAGGCTCTTCTGCGTGGTCATCGGCCGGAAGGTGGCTTCGACGTAGTCGAGCAGGTGCGGCAGGTGGACCTTCTCGAGGTGGATGTCCATCTTGCCGGCCTCGACCTTGGAGAGGTCGAGGATGTCGTTGATCAGCTGGAGGAGGTCGGATCCGGCGGAGTGGATGATGCCGGCGTACTCGACCTGCTTCGGGGTGAGGTTGCGGGTGGGGTTCTGGGCCAGGAGCTGGGCGAGGATGAGCAGGCTGTTGAGCGGGGTGCGCAGCTCGTGGCTCATGTTCGCCAGGAACTCCGACTTGTACTTGGAGGCGAGCGACAGCTGCTGGGCGCGGTCCTCGAGCTCCTGCCGGGCCTGCTCGATCTGCAGGTTCTTGGCCTCGATGTCACTGTTCTGGCTCGCCAGCAGGGCGGCTTTTTCCTCCAGTTCCGCGTTCGAGCGCTGCAGCTCCTCCTGCTGGTCCTGGAGTTCGGCGGAGCGGGCCTGGAGTTCGGCGGTCAGGCGCTGGGATTCCTCGAGGAGTTCGTCGGTGCGGGCGTTGGCGACGATGGTGTTGACGTTGACGCCGATGGTCTCCATCAACTGGCTGAGGAAGTCGCGGTGGACGGGGGTGAAGGCGGAGAACGAGGCCAGTTCGATCACCCCGAGGACCTGGTCGTCGACGACGATCGGCAGGATCATCAGGCTGCCCGGCGTGGTGTGCCCGAGCCCGGAGGAGACGATGTAGTCGGCGGGGACCTGGTCGGTGGCGATGGTCCGGCGGCTGCGGGCAGCCTGGCCGACGAGCGAGTCGCCGAGCGCGAAGCGGACGGCCACTCCGTCGGACGCGGCACGTCCGTACGAGCCGACGAGGGAGAGCATCGTGCCCTGGGGGGTGTCCTCGGCCAGGTAGAAGGCACCGTACTGGGCGGCGACCAGCGGGGTCAGTTCGTCCATGACCAGTTCGGCGACGGCCCCGAGGTCGCGGTGGCCCTGCATCAGTCCGGAGATGCGCGCCAGGTTGGACTTGAGCCAGTCCTGCTCCTGGTTGGCGCGGGTGGTCTCCCGCAGTGAGCCCACCATGGAGTTGATGTTGTCCTTGAGGTCCCCGACCTCGCCCGGAGCGTCCACGGTGATGGAACGCGTGAGGTCGCCCTCGGCGACGGCGCTGGTGACGGCGGCGATCGCCCGTACCTGGCGGGTGAGGTTCCCGGCGAGCTCGTTGACGTTCTCGGTGAGGCGCTTCCAGGTGCCGGAGACGCCCTCGACCTCGGCCTGGCCGCCGAGTCTGCCCTCGCTGCCGACCTCGCGCGCCACGCGCGTGACCTCGGCGGCGAAGGAGGAGAGCTGGTCGACCATGGTGTTGATGGTGGTCTTCAGCTCCAGGATCTCGCCGCGGGCGTCCACGTCGATCTTCTTCGACAGGTCGCCGTTGGCGACGGCCGTCGTGACGAGCGCGATGTTGCGGACCTGGCCGGTGAGGTTGTTGGCCATGGAGTTGACGTTGTCGGTGAGGTCCTTCCAGGTGCCCGCCACGTTCGGGACCCGGGCCTGGCCGCCGAGGCGGCCCTCGGTGCCGACCTCGCGGGCCACGCGCGTCACCTCGTCGGCGAACGCCGACAGCGTGTCGACCATCGTGTTGATGACGCCGGCCAGCGCGGCGACCTCGCCCTTCGCCTCCACCGTGATCTTCTGCGACAGGTCGCCGCGAGCGACGGCGGTGGCGACCTGGGCGATGGAGCGCACCTGGCCCGTCAGGTTGGACGCCATGACGTTGACGTTGTCGGTGAGGTCCTTCCACGTCCCGGACACGCCCCGGACGGTTGCCTGGCCGCCGAGGTTTCCCTCGGTGCCGACCTCGCGGGCCACCCGCGTCACCTCGTCGGCGAACGCGGACAGTTGGTCGACCATCGTGTTGATGGTGGTCTTCAGCTCCAGGATCTCCCCGCGCGCGGTGACGGTGATGCGCTGGGAGAGGTCGCCCTTGGCGACGGCCGTCGCGACGTGGGCGATGTTGCGGACCTGGTCAGTGAGGTTTCCGGCCATGAAATTGACCGAATCCGTAAGGTCCAGCCAGGCTCCGCTGACTCCGGGGACCTCGGCCTGGCCGCCCAGCGACCCCTCGGTGCCGACCTCGCGGGCGACCCTCGTCACCTCGGACGTGAACAGCGAGAGCTGGTTGACCATCCCGTTGAAGACGGTGGCGATCTCCCCGAGCAGCCCTTCGGCGGCGTCGGGCAGCCGCGTACGGAAATCCCCGTCGCGCACGGCCGTCAGGCCCGCCAGCAGCAGCCGCAGCTCCGACTCCGTGATGCCGCCCTCACCCGGTACCACTGGCGCCCCGCCCGGTACCGCCGCGCCAGTCCGCTCAGTCATCGCCAACCTCACTCTCGCCGTCACTGCCGGTTGAAGGCTAACCCCGCTTCAGGAGTCCACCGGCCTCACGGGGCAAGGGCGCCCTCTACGTCGGAGTGCAGCGAGAGGACCGTATCGGCCCCGGTCAGGGCGAACAGACGGCGCAGCTGGTCGCCCGGACAGGCGATCCGCAGCCCGGTCCTGCGGTGCACCCGCAGGAGCAGGTTGAGAAAGGAGGAGTCGCCGAATGTGACGGAACTCGCGTCCAGGACCACCACCCGGTGCCGGTCCGCGGCGGCGGTCAGCGCCTCCTCGAGCGAGGCCAGCGTGTCCTGGTCCAGCTCCCCGCGCGCCGCGACGACCCAGCCCTGTCCCGCCGGGTAACTGGCCTCGACCACGCCGTCGCCCCGCACTTCCTCTGCCCCGGTCATGTCCGCCTCCCCGGATTTCACATGCACTGGTTCCGCAAGGGAGTATGCATCCTCGATCCCCCGGGGACGACGCCGCCGCCGCGCGGCACGTCCCGCGGAAGAAGTCTCTTCGTCATGGACCGTGTAAGGCGCGGATCTCGGGGCAGGGGGGCAGCGGCAGCATCGACAACAGGGAGGGAACGGCCACCATGCTTCGTTCGGCCGAATTCACACGCCCCGCTCGTGCGACGGACCACAGGGCTCCGGCATGCGCCCCCGCCACGGGAGCCGAGCCTCCGTCGGACGCCCTGCTCCCCCTCGTGGAGCAGCCCCGGGAGATCGCGCCCGGGGACGCCCGGGAGCTGTCCAGGCTGTTCTTCGCGCGGCTGCGTTCCCTGGAGGAGGGGACGCGGGAGTACCAGTACGCGCGCAACACCCTGATTGAGATGAATCTCTCCCTCGTGCAGTTCGCCGCCCGCCGTTTCCGGGCCCGGGCGGCCGGCGGGGGACTCGACATGGACGACATCGTCCAGGTCGGCACGATCGGCCTGATCAAGGCCATCGACCGCTACGACCCCGAGCGCGAGGTGGAGTTCTCCACGCTGGCGCTGCCGTACATCACGGGGGAGATCAAGCGGCACTTCCGCGACACCACGTGGGCCGTCCACGTCCCGCGCCGGCTCCAGGAGCTGCGCTCCGAGCTGGCCAAGGCGCAGGAGGCGCTCACCGACACCCTGGGCCGGGCGCCTACGGTCAAGGAGGTCGCCCACCACCTCGGGCTGTCCGAGGAAGAGGTGATAGACGGCCTGGTCGCCGCCAACGGCTACACCAGCGGCTCCCTGGACGCCGGTGAGACGGACGAGGACCAGGGCAGCGGCCGCCCCGCCCGCGCGCTGGCGGAGAAGCTCGGCGATCTCGATCCCGCCATGGAGCTCTTCGAGGACTTCCACACCCTGGCTCCGCTGCTGCGGGAACTGGCGCCCCGCGACCGGCTGATCCTGAGCATGCGGTTCGGCCAGGACAAGACCCAGGCCGAGATCGGCGCCGAACTCGGGATCTCCCAGATGCAGGTGTCGCGGCTGCTGTCGCGCACTCTGGCCCGGCTGCGCGCCGGGATGCTCACCCCGTAGGAGTCATGGTGGCCTTGACAGCCGTACCTCTTGGAGACCGGGCCGGTGCGCGCCTCAGCGGCAGCGGGGACCTGGACTCCCGGCGTGCGCTGGGTGCGGCGCTGGCCTCCGTGAGCCTGATGCCGGGACGGGTCGTCCATCTCGACCTGGCGGCGGTCAGCTTCCTCGACGCCGCCGCCGTGGCCGCCCTGGTGCGGGCGTCGGCCGCCTTCCGCGGGCAAGGCCGCTGCCTGCTGCTCCACGACCCCCCGTACTCGCTCCGCAAGGTGGTGGAGATGTTCCCGGACGAATGCGCCGCGCTGGAGGTCGCAGCATGATCACCGTTCCTGCGGCCGACGCCCCCGGGGCCTTCCACCATCCCGCGCTCTTCTACCAGGGGCCCGACGAGTACCTGGCCGGGGTGGGCGGTTTCGTACGTACCGCCCTCGAAGCGGACGAGCCGGTCCTGGTCGCCGTACCCGGTCCCCGGCTCGGTCCGCTGCGGGAGAGCCTCGGCGGCGCCGCGTCGGGCGTCGAGTACGTGGACATGACGCGGCTGGGCCGCAACCCCGGCCGTATCCTCGCCGCGTTGCGGGACTTCGCCGAACGGCACGCGGGCCGGCCGGCCCGTATCGTCGGCGAACCGATCTGGCCCGGCCGGACGGAGGCCGAGGTGCTGGAGGCCACGCGCCACGAGGCGCTCATCAACACCGCCTTCGCCGGCCGTGACGCGTCCGTGCTGTGCCCGTACGACGTGGCCGGTCTGGCCGCGACGGTGGTGGCCGACGCCCGGCGTACGCATCCCACGGTCGTGGAGAAGGGCCGCGAGCTGGTGAGCCCGGCCTACACCGACGCCACGGTCGTCAGCGGCGACTGTGACGTCCCGCTCCCCGAACCGGCTCCGGGAGCGGTGAGCCTCGACTACGCGCGTGGAGAGCTCGCCCGGGTACGCGAGTTCACCGAGGCGTGGGCCCTCGGGACCCACCTCGCTCCGGCCCGCCGGGGTGACCTCGTGCTCGCCGTCAGCGAGGCCGCGGCCAACTCCCTCTCCCACGGCGGCGGCCACGGCACCCTGCGCCTGTGGACCACCGCGGAGCTGGACGTGGTGGCGGAGGTACGCGACGGCGGCCACCTGGCCGATCCCCTGGCGGGCCGCCGCCGCCCCGCACTCGCCTCGGTCAACGGCGGGCGCGGTCTGTGGATGATCCACCAGCTGTGCGACCTCGTCGAGGTCCGTGCCACCTGCTCCGGTCTCACCCTGAGAATGCGCGTGGCCGACTTCTGAGAGCCCGGCCCCCGTAAACTGTCCCGGCACTCGAAGTCGCCGGGGGACGGAACCCGCCGGGTGTCGCCGGCCGGCCAGGGGGCATACGTACCGTCCGGAAACCGATGGAACCGACGGAAACAGCCGGGAGCGGCCCGAGCGGTCGCCACGAGAAGACAGCCGTGTCCCACGGCGGGGGTGAGATCACAGTGAAGAGCAGCGGATCGGAGACCGGCCATCCGCCCCGGCCCGTGGCGGCGGGCCAGCGCCGCGGCCTGGCGCTGGCCGGGGTTCCCGGTCAGGTCGCGAAGGCGCGCGACTTCACACGGCTGGCGCTGCGTGACTGGGAGTGGGACGGGACCGACACGTCGGAGGACACCCTCCTCGTCGTCTCCGAGCTGGTGACCAACGCCGGTCTGCACGCCGGCGGCTGCGTGGAGCTCGTCCTCACCCGGGGTGACGCCCTGCGCATCGAGGTGTTCGACGGCTCCACGGCCATGCCGCGGCCCCAGGAGTCCCCCCGGCGCGGTGTCCCGGGCGGGCACGGGCTCCACATCATCGGCCGTCTCTGCGACCGCTGGGGTGCCGAGGCCCATGCGCACGGCAAGGTGGTGTGGGCGGAGATCGAGGCCTCCCGGCTGCTCTCCGGCAGCGCCGTGCGGCGTTGAGCGGGCCCGTCGGCCGTTGAGCGGGCCCCTCCGTGTGGAGCGGGCCCATCGGCTTCAGCGCACCTCGATGACGACCAGGCAGGTGTCGTCCGCGAAGTCCTCCCGCCCGTACAGGTCCATCAGGGTGTCGAGGACGCGCTGGGCGCCGAGGCCCGAGCAGGTCGCGAGGCGCCGGCCCAGCGTGGCGATGCTCTCCCCCAGATCCTCGTCCCTGCGCTCGACGAGGCCGTCGGTGTAGAGGAGCAGCACGTCTCCCGGCAGCAGGTCGACCGTGGCCGTGGCGTAGCCGTCCCCGGGCAGCAGGCCCAGCAGGGGGCCCCGGTGCGAGGAGTCCAGGGCCGCCGCGCCGCTTCCCCGGAGCAGGAGGGGCGGCGGATGGCCGGCGCAGGCCCAGGTGAGGCGCCGGGCGGTGTCGATGTGCCCGATCACGGCGGTGGCGGTCTCGCCGGAGGGGTCGGCGCAGATCAGTTCGTTCAGCCAGGTGGTGAGGTCCCCGGCGTCGGTTCCGGGGGCGTGGGCGAGACCGGCCAGCGCATGCCGCTGCTGGGCCATCCGGGCGACCGCCCCGAGGCCGTGGCCGCAGGCGTCCCCCACCGCGAGCAGGATCCGGCCGTCTGGCAGGACCCGGCACTTGTACCAGTCTCCGCCGACGGCGGCGTGCGGCTCGGCCGGCAGGTAGGCCGCCGCGACGGTGTACCCGAGCTCGGCGATCCGCGACGAGTGGGTGGGCAGGAGCGCCTCGCGCAGCGCCGCGGCGACCCTCCGCTCGGCCGCCGCCTCCTCGCGGAGCCTCTCGGTCTGCTGCCGGCTGGCGGCGAGCCGCTGCCTGCTGCGGACCTGCGGGGTCAGGTCCCGGACGATGAGGTGGATCGCCCAGGGCAGTCCGTGGGTGTCGATCACCGGCCGGCCGACCACGTGCAGGGTGCGGGCGTCGCCGTGGACGCTGAAGCGGATGTCGGTGCCGGGGGGCTCCTCGCCGTCGAAGAGTTCCCTGAGCAGCCGGCCGAACCGGGGCACGTCCTCGACGAGCACCGCGTCGCACAGGTCCGTGAGGGTCATCCGGTCCTCCGGTCCCGTACGGAAGATCGCGCACAGGCCGTCGGACCAGGTGGTGGTCCCGGCCAGCAGGTCGTAGTGGGCCCACCCCATGGAGGCGATGTACTGCGCTTCGAGGGACATCAGCTCGGTGTGCGCGTGCGCCGGCCGCCAGGTCGCCAGTACCTGGCCGCCGCAGGACGCCGCGTCGTAGAGCAGTGTGGTGCGGTGCAGCCGGCCGCCCCGCCATTCGGTGTAGTCCACCGGGTGGGCCTTGAGGGCCCGGCCGGTGCGCAGGACGTCCGTCAGCGCGGCGAGCAGACCGCCGGCCTCGGCGCCGGGCCGGGCCGCGAGCAGCCTGCTGCCGACCTGCCGGTCGGGCGGGTCGAGCCACTCCGCGGACCGGACGTGGTTCCCGGCCCGGACGACGAAGTCGGCGGTGCGGCCGTCGGCGTCCTCGACGGGGGCGAGCAGCGCGGCCGAGACCGGGATGGCGGGCAGGGTGGCGCACACGCAGGCCCAGGGGTCGTGCTCCTGGCCGGCGTCGCCGCAGCTGTGGTCCCGGTCCTCGCTGCCCCCGCAGGGGCAGGCCCGGGCGGCGGGCTCCTCGCCCGGCGAAGGCTGCGGGGCGGCGGCCGGGTCCTCGCGCCGGACCCCGGCGCTGCGGCCCGCGGCGGCCCGCAGCGCGGCGACCTCGCGGGCGATCAGCAGTTTGAGTCCCTCGGGGTCCTCTGGAACGGCGGGACTCATGACGGGCCTGCCTTTCCGGTGGGGTGTCCGCACGGCGCGGCGGTGCCCCGTCGTCCGGCGGTGTGCACAGGCCATGGTGCTGGCAGCCGCCCGTACGCGCACGTCGGAATCGGCGGCGAGCGGGGGGTTTGGGATCGCGGGGACGGGACACACGCGGGATGTCGGTGCGTAGCCCCTTTGAGCGGTGTGGCGACGCCCGAGAGCGGTGGCCGCACTCCGTCCTCCTTTCCCCCCGGAACGGTGTGCGGCCACCGTCCGCGTGCGTACCGGGACCCCGGCGGCCCCGTTCTCCGGGGGCCGGGGCGGACGACCGCGCTCCCCGGTGCCGCCGCGGCACCGGGGAGCGCGGTCGTACCCGTCAGCGTCGGCGGTCGCGGGCGGCCGTACGGCGCTGGGCGTCGGTGTTGGGGCTGAGGGCGTCTCCCGCCTCGCCGTCCTTGCCGCCCGGTACGACGGCTTCCTCGGCTTCCTTGCGGGCCTCCTGGTCCCCGCTCTCCCCCGGGGCCTCCGAGGGCGGGGTCGTCGTGCGGTGCTGCTTCTTGCGCTCGCTCATCTCGGGTGCTCCATCCTCGTGCCGGTTCAGAGGGGACGGCCCCCGAAGGCGCCGCCGGACCGGTAGTAGGCCGCCAGTTCGTCGTGGTAGCCGCTGTCCCCGAGGTGCTTCTCCCGGTGGAACTCCGGAGCGTTCTTGATCTGCTCCTTCGTCCGGTCCACGTAGATCCTCTCCTCGTCCACGTCGATCCGCGAGACGGTGCCGGCCGGCAGGAGGACTTCCTTGCCGAAGATCCACGGACCGGTGTCGACCACGATGTACGCGGAGCCGGCCTCGTCCGAATGCTTGTCCACCTTGCCGATGGCGCCGTCGACCGCCTCGACCTTGAATCCGCTCAGGTCGACGCCCTGAAGGCGGCCGGACGTCTCGTGGTAGCCCCACACGTTCTCGGTCATGAAGAGTGGTCCTTTCCGATCGGCTGGGCATGGTTGCCTTGCGTGACACCCGCTTGCCCCGCATGTCCGGTCTCACACGGTGCCGTCGGACGGCCGCTTCGTTTTCCGGCTGTCCGCCACCAGATCTTTCGCGCAGCGGCTTTCGCCGCGGGCCCCGGGTCGCTGAAGTAGGTGCATGCCATCCACACCGGCCGTACCGACCGCCGAGCCGCCCGAGGAGGGGCACGGCGAGCACCGTGAGCGGGTCCGGCTCGTCCTGGCCCGGGCCGGCTTCGACACGTCCGTCCGGGAGGGGGACGGCCTGCGCGTGTGGACGGCCCCCGAAGGGGTCCTGGTGGGGTGGGCCGCCCGTGAGGTGCTGCGGCCGACCGTCCAGGTGCACGGCCACGAAGAGGACCTGTCCCGGTTCACCTCCCTGGCAGGCCTGCACCAGGCGCTCCGGACGGCCCTCGGCGTGATCCTGCGGGAGGCAGGGCTGGAGGTCGCGGAGCGGGGTGAGCACCTCCTCGTCCCCGGGCCCGGGACGGCGCCGGCGGAGGGAGGGGGCGGGGCCCGGGGTCGCTCAGGAACCGGCGAGGGTGTGCCGGGGAGGGACTCCGTAGGCCGCGCGGTAGGCGGCGGAGAAGCGCCCCTGGTGGTGGAAGCCCCACCGGTGGGCGATGGCCGTGACCGTGTCCCGCGAGGGGTTGGCCGCGACCAGGTCGGCGTGCGCCAAGGCGAGGCGTACCCGGCGCAGGTGGGCCATCGGGGTCGTGCCGAGGTGGCGCCGGAAGGCGTACTGGAGGGCGCGGACGGTGACACCGGCGGCAGAGGCCATCTCGGCCGGGCCGATCTCGGAAGCCGGCTGTGACTCGATGAAGGCGACGGCCCGGCGGACGGTCTCCGGCGTCGCGTCGCGGGTGTCCGCCAGGACGGGGTCGGGCCGGGCGTCGGTGGGGAAGGCGGCCAGGACGGTCGCGGCCAGCATCCTGGCGGCGGCGTCCATCAGCAGCGGCTGGCCGCCCGCGGGCAGCGCCAGGACGCTCGCCTCGACGTAGTCGACGGTCCGCTTCCACTGGCCGGCCATGGCGTCCGAGACGGGGGTGAAGCGGGTGAAGCACAACGGACGGGCCGTCGTGCCCGCCGGACGGCCCGCGAGCCCCTCCAGCAGCGCGAGCGGCACCGTCACGGCACGCAGTTCGGCCGAGAACACCCGTCCGGCGTACGGGAGGTGGGGCTGGGCGATCACCATGACGTCGCCGGGCCCGGCCGGGGTGACCTCGCCCGCGCACTCGCCGACCATGCGGCCGCCGACCACGTGCGTGACGGCCACCGCGCCGAGGGGGCCGGTGGCGTAGGCGTACTCGGCGGCCAGGGACAGGGTGCTCAGCGACACGGGGCCGGCGTGGGTGCGGGAATACCGGAACGCGCTGTCACGGGCCGGGGTCTTCATGCGCAGGCTCGTCCCGTAGGCCGCCTTCAGCCAGTTCCGGGCGACGTCCACGTCGGTGGTCCGGAAGCCCCGCCCGTCCGGCGGGCCGGAGTTCGGCGGCTGGTGCATGCTGGGCTTCCTCTTCCGCGGGAGCGCGGCAGGGATGAGCGGCGCGGCCTCAGCGTACGTCGGGAAGGGTATGTGCGGGGCGCGTTCGCGGGGTGCGGGCGGTCCGGAGCGCGGCCGTCCGGCACGGATCCTCACGCCGTGCGCGCCGTCCCGGCCGGCCGTGTGCGGCGCCCCGCCGGCCGGGGAGCACGGGGGCGGGTGCGGGGAGCGGTCCGGCGCCGGGGGCGGGTGCGCCCGGAGCGGGGTCGTTACGTCGTCTGTGCCTGCCGGTCGTCGACGGCCCCAGCATGTGCTCCTCGTAGCGGGCGAGCCCGAGGACGGCGCACATCATCAGCGGCGGTACGAGCAGTGCCAAGAACAACACGGTAAAGATCCTTTGACGAGGTCTCGTGCGGCTGGGGCCGTTCACGCTCCCCGCCGCCGGACGGGCTCACCTGTGCCGGGCGAGGCTGACCCAGAGGACGAGCACGGCGAAGGCCATCACCAGCAGGTGCAGCAAGGCGGGTCCGGTTTCCGCGGCCCAGAGCGAGGCCGCCGTTGTGTTCGATGTCATACGGACGCGGGTGCCCGCGAACGGAGAGGTGACACCCCGCGGGGCGCGGTGTTGCGTACCGCGTCGCGTACCGCGGGTTTGGCTCCAACGGATCGGTGCAGGCGGGCTTCTGACGCCCCTGTGCCGGGAGCGGGCGGTGCCGGGCCGTTTGGCGGCGGCTCGGACGGACATACGCGCCAGGAGGAATTCATGGCCAACGCATCCGACGGAGAAGAGAAGAAGGCGGGCCGGGGGGCACGACCCCTGAGGGCCGCTTCGGTGATCAGGGTCGCGATCGAGCAGCTGTCGGAGCTGTTGTCGCAGCCCGCCGAGGGGGTCAGCCGCTGTGAACGCGGCGAGGACGGCGTGTGGCACCTCGCGGTCGAGGTCCTCGAACTGGCCCGCGTTCCGGACACGATGAGCCTGCTGGCCTCGTACGAGGTCGAGCTCGACGCCGACGGCGAGCTCGTCGGGTACCGGCGTACCAGCCGGTACGAGAGGGGCCGCGCGGACCGCCGCTGAGCCGGCGCGCTCCGCGCCGCCGTCCCCCGCTGTCCCGTCCCCGTCCCCAAGTGACGAAAGGGAAACGGAAGTTATGACTGTCGTTCCTGCCCAGCCCGCTCCCGCCGCCTCGGGCGGCGGCTCCAGCGGCCTGTACGACGTACTCGAACTGGTTCTGGACCGCGGCCTGGTGATCGACGCGTTCGTACGCGTCTCCCTGGTCGGCATCGAGATCCTCAAGATCGACGTCCGTGTGGTGGTGGCGAGCGTGGACACCTATCTGCGCTTCGCGGAGGCGTGCAACCGTCTCGACCTGGAGGCCGGGCCGCGCAAGAGCCCGGGCCTGCCCGACCTCGTCGGCGAGATCACGGAGTCCGGCGCCCGCGGGAAGACGAAAGGGGCGCTGAGCGGGGCCGCGCAGACGATCTCGGACGCGTTCCACCAGGCCCGCGAGGACGCCTCGGAGGAGAAGACCGAAAGCCGGCCCCGCAGCCGGCGCACCACCACCCGCCGGGAGGAGAAGGAATGAGTACGTACGTCTACGGCATCGCGCGGGCCGGTCAGGACCTGCCCGACACCCTGGAGGGCGTGGGAGAGCCGCCACTGCCCGTGCGCACGGTGCGCGGCGGGAAGCTGGTCGCCCTGGTCAGTGACGCGCCGGCCGAGCTGAGGGCCAAGCGGCGCGATCTGCTCGCCCACCAGCGGGTGGTGATCCAGGCGGGCGGCACCGGGCCGGTACTGCCCCTGCGCTTCGGCGGGGTCTCCCCCGACGACGACACCGTCACCTCCGTGCTCGAGCGGCGTCAGGAACGCTACCTGGAGCGGCTGGCGGAGCTGGAGGGCAAGGACGAGTTCAACGTGAAGGCCTCGCACGAGGAGGAGGCCGTGCTCTTCGCCGTGATCGGCGCGGATCCGGAGCTGCGTGCCCTGCACCAGGCCAACCGGGAGGCGGGCGGGGGCACGCACGAACAGAAGCTGGCCTTCGGGGAGCGCGTCGCCCGGGCAGTGTCCGCGCAGGAGCGGGAGGACGCCGCCCTGGTCGAGCGGACGCTTCGCCCGTACGCGGCCGCCCTGCGGCACGGCCCGGAGGGGACGGGGTGGCTGGCGAACCTGTCATTCCTCGTGGCCCGCGAGCGGCGGGAGCAGTTCCTGGCGGCGGTGCGCCACCTGCACGAGGAGCACGAGCGGCTGCGCGTGCAGGTGACGGGGCCGCTGCCGTCCTACAGCTTCGCGGACGCGGACTGACCATGGGTCTGCTCACGGAGGTACTGCTGCTGCCGGCCGCCCCCCTCCGCGGGACGGTCTGGGTACTGCGGCAGGTCGTCGAGGAAGCCGAGCGCCAGTACTACGACCCGGCCGTGGTCCACCGGGAGCTGGCCCGGCTCGTGGACGCGTTCGAATCGGGCGAAGTGGACGAGGCCGAGTTCGACCGCCGGGAGGACGAGCTCCTGGCACGACTGGAAGGCGGGGCGCGGACGCGATGGACGACCGTGTGACGATGGGCCTGGCCGTGGGCGCCGGCTACCTGCTCGGACGGACCAGGAAGGCCAGGCTCGCCTTCACCGTGGGAACCCTGGTCATGGGTAGGAGGCTGAAGCCGGACGCGGAGGTCCTCGCCTCCTTCCTGGCGAGCCGCCTCAAGGAGCACCCGCGGTTCGGGGAGTTGGGCGAGCAGCTGCGCGAGGACCTGCGCGGAGTCGGGTCCGCGGCGGTGGGGCTGCTGGTGGACCGGCAGCTGGAGGCCGTCGCCGACCGGCTGCACGACCGGACCCGGGACATGCGGGAGCGGCTGGCCGGCATGGGCCCCGCCCCGGCCGGCGGGGACGGCGGGGACGGGCCGGACGAGGCCCGTCCCGCGCGCCGGACGACCGCCCCGAAGGGGGCGTCCCGGTCGGCTCCCGCCCGCAAGGCGCGCGGTGGGTCGGCGTCTGCGGGCGGGTCCGGCCGGCGCCGGCCGGCGAAGCGGGCGGCCGGCGGCGGTGAGGGGGGCGACGATGACTGAGCCGCGGTCCGGCCTCCTCGGCCGGCTCGGGGAGAGCCCCGCCGCCGACCGGGTCAGGCGGGAGCTGGAGGCCTATCTGATGACCCGCGCCGAGCGGCTCCTGGCCGGCGCGGGCAGGGGCCTCGGACGCTCGGCGGCGCACCTGGACGACATCGCGTCGGGCAAGGGCCCGGGGCTGAGGTCCCTCGTCCCGCGCCGCCGCCCCGGGCGCCGGGGCGGCGGGGGGAGCGGTGGCGGGACCGCCCTGGTCCTGGAGTCGGTCGACGTCGGCGTGGAGGTCCAGGACGCCTACGACCAGTGGACCCACTACCGCGGCTTCCGGGAGTCCCCCGGTGGTGGCCGCTCCGGGACCTTCCGGTCCCGGACGGCCCGCGTCACCGAGCGGATCCCCGGCGAGCGCATCGCGTGGACCGCTGAAGGCGCCCGCGGCACGACACGCGGGGTGGTCACCTTCCACGCCCTCGGCGACGGGCTCACCCGGGTGCTGCTGGCCGTCGAACACCACCCCCGGGGCGTGGTCGAGAGAGCGGCCCGCCTGTGCGGGGCCCCGGGCCGCCGGGTCCGTGGAGACCTCAGGGGTTACGCCCGGTTCCTCGCCTTCGAGGAAGGGGAGCCGGACGGCCGAGGCGGCCGGACCGAGGAGGACGGGGCCGTCGCGCCCAGGGAGGAGGACGCCGTGGACCCGGCCGAGGACGCAGCCGACCGCGAGGACGGGGCGTACGCCGCTGCGGAGGAACCGTCCGACGGCGACTACGCCTTCGAGGACGGCGAGTTCGAGGACGACGAGGAGTACGAGGAGTACGAGGAGGAGTACGAGCCGAATGACGAGGACGAGGCCAACGACGAGGAGGCCGAGCCCGCGCCGGCATACGCGGGCCGCCGCGAGGGGGCCCGCCGGTCATGACGACGCCCTCCGGCCTGCCGCGTACGTACGACAGCGGACCCAGCGCCAATCTCGCCGACATCCTCGAACGAGTCCTGGACAAGGGGATCGTCATCGCCGGCGACATCCGCATCAACCTCCTCGACATCGAACTGCTCACCATCAAGCTGCGTCTCGTCGTGGCCTCGGTGGAGCGTGCCAAGGAGATGGGGATCGACTGGTGGGAGCAGGATCCCGCCCTCTCCTCCGCGGCACGCCGGCGCGAGCTCGGACGGGAGAACGAGGAGCTGCGCCGGCGCGTGGCGGAGCTGGAAGAGCGTCAGGAGCGGGCATGAGCGAGCCGGAACTCTTCTACGTGTACACCGTCGTGGAGTCGGGCCCGGGGCCGGGAGCCCCGGATTCCCTGGCCTCCTGCGGCCCCGACGGCTCCGGTCTCAGGGTCGTCGACGACGGCGTGCTGGCCGCGGTGGTCGCCCCGGTCGACCCCGCCGAGTTCGGCGAGACCCCGCTGCGCCGGCGGCTGGAGGACCTGGACTGGCTGTCGGCGCTGGCCCGGCGGCACCACCGGGTGGTCGCCGACGTCGGCCGCTCCCTCACCACGGTTCCGCTGAGGCTGGCCACGGTGTGCCGCGGGGAGGAGGGGGTGCGCAGGCTCCTGGCCGAGGGGCGGGAACGGCTGTCGTGCGCCCTGGAACGGCTGGCGGACACCGAGGAGTGGGGCGTGAAGCTGTACGCGGCGCACTCCCCCGCGCCGACGACGGCCGGGGCCTCCCCCTCCCCCGCCGAGGGTGGTCCCGGTACGTCGGCGGACCCGTCCGCCGCCGGGCCGGGAACGGGGCGGGGCTATCTCCAGCGGCGCCTCGTCGACCGCCGGCGCCGCGAGGAACGCGCGGGCCTGGCCGCCGGAACGGCCGAGCAGGTGCACCGGCGGCTGGCCGAAAGGGCGAGCGAAGCGGTCCTGCACCCCCCGCAGCAGGCCGGACTCTCCGGGGTGCGGGACGCGAATGTCCTGAACGCCGCGTACCTCGTGCCCCGAGAGGCCCGGCAGGCCTTCCTCGACGCCGTCCCCGGCCCTTCGGACCTCCCGTCCGGGATCCGCGGCGAAGTCACGGGACCTTGGGTCCCCTATTCCTTCACCCAGACGGCCGCCGAACGGCGCGGGCGGGAGCGGTGACCGGCGAGGAGGTCGCGCTCGTGGACCTGCTCGACCGGCTGCTCGCCGGAGGGGTGGTCCTGGCCGGCGACATCACCTTGGGCATCGCCGGCATCGACCTCGTCCGCGTCGACCTCAAAGCCCTCATCAGCTCGGTGAACGACGCCGTGCCCTCCCCCTGGAAGCAGGTGAGCCCGTGAGCACGCCCCGACGAGTGGAGCTCGACCCCGATACCGTCGAACGCGAGCTGGGCCGCCTCGTGCTGACCGTGATCGAGCTCCTGCGGCAGCTCATGGAGCGCCAGGCGCTGCGGCGCGTCGAGGCCGGCGACCTGACCGAGGACCAGGAAGAACGGCTCGGGCAGACCCTCATGCTCCTCGAAGACCGCATGGATCTCCTGCGGACGCGCTTCGGACTGGATCCCGAGGACCTCAACATCGACCTCGGCCCTCTGGGCAAACTGCTGTGAGACGAACGGGGGAATGGTAGGACAATGTCTATGCATATCATCTCGGAGTCTTTTACTTAACCGAGACTTTTTACGTCGTGTCCGGCCCTTCGGGGGCGGACACGTCGTGCAAAATAGGCGGTCGTCGGGAGCCAATACGCAGTCACCGAGAACAGTCGCCATCACGGCCCTGTCCTGTATCTGAATGCGGAGGTATCACGATTGCCGAAAACAAAAAATTGCTGGAAGAGCCATCGCTCCCCCGTTTTTCTCCTCGCGCTCTCCGTGGCCGCGATGTTCGCGCCCGCCAGCCCTGCTCAGGCCGCATCCCGCTACGGCATAAAGGCCGTTAAAATCGCGGCTTCCAAAGAAGGCTCCCCCTACGTATACGGCGCCACCGGCCCGAGGGAGTTCGACTGTTCGGGCCTCACCCTTTACGCGTTCCGGAAGGCCGGCCGACGCCTTCCCCGCACCGCCGAAGCCCAGTATGAGAACACGCTCCACATCCCGCGCACCCAGCGCGCCCCCGGCGACCTCGTTTTCTTCCCCTACGGGGGAACCATCGGCCACGTCGGCATCTACGCGGGCCACAACAAGATCTGGCACGCCCCCAAGCCCGGCACCCGTGTCCGGCTCGAACGGATCTGGACCGGCAAGGTCCGCTACGCCCGGGCCAATTGAACCCGGCACCCGGCCCTCACCGCCGCCTGCGCCCGACACCGACTCGAAGAGCGCACTTTCGGCCAAGAAAAAGAACAAGGCGGGCAAGAATACCCGACCGGACGGAAATCCGTCCGCCTCCCGGGGTGAATCATCTGTCCGCACCTGCCGGCCAATGATCACCGGTCACCTGTTTCCGCGGCGAGCTCACCGACGGCGGATCAGCGTGTGGCATTCTCCTTCCCGACGACTGCGTTCTCCGCACCCCGGAGAAGGGGAGAATGCGCACCGGAAACAGCGTCATGCCGTGACGAGACCCGCCTCGTAGGCGAAGACGACGGCCTGGGCGCGGCTGGTGAGGGCCAGTTTGTTCATGCACCGGTGGACGTGCGTCTTGATGGTCGCCGGACTGAGTACGAGCCGTCCGGCGATGTCGGTGTTGGACAGGCCCCTGCCGACCAGGGTCAGGATCTCGATCTCGCGCGGGGTCAAAGCGTCGAGTCCGGGGCGCGGGCGGCCGCCGCGTCCCGGGCCGGCCCCGCAGGCCTTCATGAGTTCGGTGAGGGCGGCGGGGCTCAGCAGCACGTCTCCGGCGTGGACGGTGTGGACGGCCGCCAGGAGCCGCTGCGGCGGGGTGTTCTTCAGGAGGTACCCGCTGGCTCCGGCGCGGAGCGCGTCGTAGACGTACACGTCCAGGTCGAAGGTGGTGAGCATGATGACCCGGGGGTTCGGCACGGGCGTCTGCCCGACCAGGGCGCGGGTCGCCGCGATGCCTCCCATGCCGGGCATGCGGATGTCCATGAGGACCACGTCCGGACGGAGTTCGGCGGACAGCCTTACGGCCTCCTCGCCGCTTTCGGCCTCGCCGACGACCTCGATGTCCGGGGCCGCCCGGAGCAGCGCGGCGAGCCCGGAGCGGACGAGGATCTGATCGTCCGTCACGAGAACCTTCGGCATGATGGACGCACTCCCCCGGACGACGGCTCTCCTCGCAGCCGACCGGTCGTCAGGGCTCCGGTACGGGCATGACGAGATCGACTTCGAATCCCCCTTGTGAGCGGGCCCCGGCCGTGACGGTGCCCCCGTAGATTGTCGCCCGTTCCCTCATGCCCAGCAAGCCGTGACCTGGGCCGTCCCGCTCCTCGGTCCGGGGCCGGGCGGGCCCGTCGTCGGTGATGCGGACGCGGATGGAGCCGCGGCCGCGCGAGAGGGACACGGTGGCCGTGGCGGTGGGCGCGTGTTTGAGCACGTTGGTCAGCGCTTCCTGGACGACGCGGTAGACGCACATGTCCAGGCCGGCGGGCAGCGGTTCGGCGAGTCCTCCGGTGATCCGGACGGGAACGCCCGCCGCCCGGACCCGGTCGGCGAGTTCCTCCAGACGTGCCAGGCCCGGGGGCGTACCGTCCGCGTCGGGGAGGGTGCCGGTGCGGTCGTACGCCGTGTGCTGGACTCCGTGCCTCAGGACGGCGAGCATCCGGCGCATCTCCTCGCCGGCGTCACGGGCACTGCCGGAGATGACGCCGACCGCCTGGTGCGCGGTCGCGGGGTCCGTGGTGAAGACGTAGTCGGCCAGTCCCGCCTGGATCGAGATGACGGAGACGTGGTGGGCGATGACGTCGTGGAGTTCGCGGGCGATCCGCATGCACTCGTCCGAGACGGCCCTGCGCGTCCGCTCCTCCTGCTCGCGGCGCAGCTGCTCCGTCAGGGCGGCCAGGCGGCGGCCGCGTTCGGCGAAGCGCCGCGATACGTCACCGGTCACCCAGGTGACGGCGGCCGTGGCCGTGACGAACGCGACGCTCAGCATGCCGATGCCGGGCTCGGCCAGTCTGGTCCCCCACAGCAGGACCAGCCAGGTCGTGACGGTGCAGGGCACGGACACGGTGCGCGGACGGTGGGCGGCGACGGTGTAGTTGGCCAGGGCCAGACCGCACACCGCGACCGGGTGGTAGTAGGCCAGGGTGAAGTAGGCCAGTACGACCGCGGCGGTGGTGGCGAGGATCAGGAGGGGTGCGCGGCGGCGTACGGCCAGCGGCAGGTACACGGCCGCGATCAGGGCGTAGGCCAGGGCGTCGGGGGTGCGCCAATACTGGTGCGGGTCGGGCCAGTTGTGGAGCATCGATGCCGATATCGCCAGTGACCCGAACGCGTAGACCGTGTCGGCCACCTGTGGGAGCACCGCGCGTACGGTTCCCCACCGCCCTCCCCGAAATGCCATGGCGAGAGCCTAGACGGCCTGGTCCGGACACTCGTACAACCAGGGTGGTACATCGTCTACCACGCTGGTGGCAGCGGATGATCAACCCCTGGTGGGCCGCGCCCGGGGGCCGCCGTGCGCCAAGCTTTCGGGAGGTCGTCGCAAGCGTGTGAAGGCACTATCGGGGGTTCACCATGGGAGCTGTTCGCAGCAGATCGAAGCGTTGTGTCATCGGGGTCGCGGCGGTCGCCGCGCTCCTGTCGTCCACGGCCTGTGAGTCGGCCGGCGGCACCGGCCCGGGGAGGGCCTCCGCCACTCCGTCCGGTTCCCCGAGCACGTCCGCTTCCCCCGCCCCCGGCGGGACTTCCGGTCCGCCGAGTGCGCCCGGCTCCCCGTCCGCCACACTGACCACGCCCGGCACGCCCACCAGTGCGCAGGGCTCGTCGGCGCCCGGCAAGTCCGGCGGGCCGGGGAGCGGGAGCGGTGCGGGGGACGGGAAGGGCACGGCCGCGGCCTGCACCGACGCGCACGTCTCGATCACCGGGGCGTTCGAGCGGCAGGACAGCGAGCAGAACCTGTTCCTGACGGCGGTCAACACGGGCGCCGAGCCGTGCACGCTCTACTTCTATCCGATCGTGCGCTTCCGTTCCGCTGACGAGGTCCCGCCTCCGCCGATGGAGTCGCCGGCTCGCGCGCTCGCCACGATCAAGCCGGGCGAGAAGGCGTACGCGGGGGTGCGCCTCTTCCGGGCCGGCGAGCAGACCAGCACCGTGACGTCGCTGACCGTCGCGTTTCACAGCCGTACCGCCAATGACGAGGTGGGCGGGGCGGCCGGCATCCCGCTCCCCCACGGCTTCCTGAACATCGACTCCAAGCCCATGGTCACGTTCTGGAACCTCGACGCCGCCGCGGTCAAGAACTTCACGTTCAAGGCCCGTTGACGGCCGGCCGCCCGGCACGCGCCCCGCGGGACGGGGGTTCACGGGGCGCGTGTCGGGGAGGCCTTCGGTACGGGGAGTGGTGGGAACACTCCAAGATCGACTCGTGATCGTTGTCCCCTGGCACGGCTCCCGTCCGTGGGGGTGCCGACGCAGACTTGCAGGCAGCGGCGGTTAGTTGACCGCCGCGTCCTCCTCCCGGCCGACCCAGGGACTGCCTTCGTGAACGAGCGCGTTCTGACCCCCCGCAACCGCGGTTTCCTCTTCCTCGACTCCCACCCGGCGGGCTGCCGCCAGGTGGTGACCGACATGTGGCGGGCGTGCCCCGCTCCCGCGGAGGTGCCGCAGGGCCCCGGGCCGGTGGCGCTCGTCATCGGTTCCTCCGCCGGGTACGGCCTCGCCGCCACCCTCGCCGGGCTCAAGCGCGCCGGCATCCGCGGGATCGCGGTCTCCTTCGAGAAGGCACCCACCGAGCGGCGTACCGCCACGGCCGGCTGGTACCGCACCGCGGCCACCGCCGACCTCGCCCGCAGCGCCGGGCGGGACCTGGTCTTCCTCAACGGCGACGCGTTCTCGGACGCGATGAAGGACCAGGTCGCCGACCTCGTCGAGCAGCGCTTCGGCGGCCGCCTGGACTACCTGGTGTACTCGGTGGCCGCGCCCCGCCGCACCGACCCCGACACCGGCACCACCTACGCCTCCGTCCTCAGGCCGATCGGCCGGCCGAACCGCACCAAGACCCTGGTCTTCGACGACCGGGGCGCTCCCGAGGTCCGCGAGGTCGAGACCGGTCCGGCCGGCGGCGACGACGTCGAACAGACCGTGGCCGTGATGGGCGGCGCGGACTGGGAACGCTGGATCGACCACCTCGCGGGCCGGGGCCTGCTGGCCGAGGGCTTCGCCACCGCCGCGCTGTCGTACATCGGTTCGCCGCTGACGGCGGCGATCTACCGGCAGGGCACCATCGGCGCGGCCAAGGCCCACCTGGAGGCCACCGCCCGCACCCTGGACGAGCGCCTCGGCAAGACGGTGGGCGGCCGGGCCGTGACCTCCGTCAACGGCGCCGCCGTCACGCAGTCCTCGACCGCCATCCCCGGCATCGCCCTGTACACCGGTCTGCTGCGCGGCGTGCTCGGCGAGGGCCTCGTGCCGCCGGTCCGTCAGCTCGCCGACCTCTGGGACCAGCTCACCGGCGCGGCCCCGAGCGTCCAGGACGAGGAAGGGCGGATCCGGCTGGACACCTGGGAACTCGCCGACGACGTCCAGGCGGCCGTCGCCGAACGCTGGGAGGCCGCCACGACCGGCACCATCGCGGGTCTCGCCGACCTCGACTGGTTCCGTGCCGAAGTCCAGCGCCTGTACGGGTTCTCCGTCCCGGGCGTCGACTACACCGCGCCGGTGGCCACGGACGTCCCGTGGCCCGCTCCCGGATCCTGACCGGGATCAGTCACCGCCTCCGCCGCCCCCTCCCCCGCCTCCGCAGGACGAGCCGCACGAGGATCCGCCGCCGCAGGAGTCACCACCGCCGTCGCCCCAGCGGGTCTTGCGCCGCCGCGGGCGCCCCCACAACAGCTTGAAGGACACCACGAGGATCACCACCGCCATGGTCAGGACCACTTCCATACCGTTCCCTCATTCCTCCGCGTTCCGCTGGTGCGGGCACGATGCCCTGACCTGGGGCGCACCCAACCCTGGATTGAGCGAACTCAGAGGTTCGACCGGCCGGCGCGGTGGGCCTCGGCAACGAGTCCTGCGGGCAGATCCGGCCCCGCGCACGCGTAGTCGATGAGCAGCCGCCGGTACGTCGTGTTCGTGAGCTCCGGCGCCAGGGCGATCAGGGCCCCCAGATCATCGGGCGAGCCGGCAAGGCGCGTGCGGTAGGCGGCGCGAGCCGCGCGCAGGGTGACTTCGTGCGGTCCGTGTTCCAGGCCCTGTTCAACGAGGCTCACGGCTGCGGCGAAGTCGCCCTGCTCGGCACGCACGTCCGCCAGGTCCAGGTAGAGGGACCAGTTGGCGCAGTCCAGGAGCAGGGCGGCTTCGAAGGCCGCAGCGGCCTGATCCAGGTCGCCCCTCGCTCGCCAGGTGGCCGCTCGTGCGACTGCGGTCCACATGACCGGGTCGACGGCATCGGCGCGGTCGCACAGGGCGAGGGCCAGGTCGTACCGGCCGCAGGCCCGGGGCAGCCGGGCCATGGCGGCCAGCGACTCCGGCACGGGATTCCGTTCGGACACCACGTCGAGGGCGCGGAACCAGGGCTCGAACCGCTCCCGCATCTCGTCGGAGTCCAGGTCGTGGCCGTAGTCCAACGCCCGCAGACACGCCTCGGCCAGCGCCGGGGCACCCACCGCGCCGAGGAAGCGAGCATCGCCGAACCAGGGTGCGGCGCCCCACGCCACGTCGGGCCGCACACCCGTGACCGAGCCGAGGGCCATCGCCGCGTCGTCCATGTCCCCTTCAAGGAACAAGAAGTACGCCTGCGCCGGCACGGCACTCAAGGAGCCGTTCCCTTCGAGACCCTCCTCCAGTTCCGAGCGCCGGTCCCGCCACAACTCGGCGAGCACCGCATAGGGCTCGGGAGCCGCCGGTGCCGAGGCCATGGCCCCGGCCAAAAGCTGGACGGCACCCACCGGGCTTCCGCCGCAGTGCGCCATCACACCGGCGAGACCGACGCCCGCCGTTACTGACTGATTCGACATCGCCAGAGAATACCCCTGGCCAAAGGTTCGGACGCCGGCACCTCCTCCTCGAGGCGGGGTTCCGCCTGTGCCCACGCGCGGGCCTGGCCCGGCAGGGCCTCGGGCGGGCATACGAGAAGGAGCGACGGGGCGGTCGGCAGCATAAGCATGCCCGGTGCGGGAATCCGAGGCGTGTTCTTGCGGGCACCTGATCGTTGGCTTGGGGGCGGGGCACACGTGGGTGCCCCCGCTCTTTCGTACAGGTGGGTCAGGGAGGAGCAGTGATGGGGAGTCAGGATTTTCTGACGGCGAAGATCGAGCAGGGTTTCGACCAGCTCGATGCGAACGGCGACGGGGTGCTCACCGAGGACGACCACAGGGAGATGGGCCGCCGGGTGGCGGCCTCCCTCGGCAATGCGGAGGGTTCCCCCGCGGAGGAACGGATCGTCGCCGCCTATCTGGGGATCTGGCGGGAGGTGCACCTGCCGTTCGTCCCGGTCGGCGGCGAGGGGATCACCAAGGACCAGTTCGTCACGTCGACCCGGACGCTGGCGGAGAACCCGGAGGCGGCGGAGGCCGCCCTGGGCGGGATCGCCGAAACCTACCTGGACATCGCCGACATCGATCGCGACGGCCGGATCAGCCCCGAGGAGTTCTTCGCGTTCCAGCGGGGGCACTTCCCCGGCTTCACTCGGGAACGAGCAGCCGAGGCGTTCGCCCACCTCGATGCTGATGGCGACGGAACGCTGTCGGCGAAGGAGTTCACCAGCGCGGTCATCGAGTTCTGGACCAGTCCCCGCACCGACGCCGCCGGGAACTGGTGGATGGGGAACCTGGACTTCCCGCGTTCCTGAGCCGTGCGGCCCTGCAGGGGCCCGGGGCTGACCCGAGCGGAACCCCTGCAGGTGCCACGCGGCCGGTCACCCGGATGCTTCCCGGGCGGCCGTGACCGGAAGCCCGGACGGGGCATCAGAACGCGAAGACAGCATTGCCGTTGAGGGTCGCGTTCATGGTGCAGGCGTTGGAGAAGGTGTGCTTCCAGGTGACGCGGCTGCCCTGCCAGACGCCCTCCGCGGTGACGGTGACCGGCGCGTAGTGCATCGGGCAGGCGCGGTCGGTGTCGGGGGCGGCGAGCAGGCGGTCGAAGGTGCCGCCGGTGGAGTTGAGGGCGGTGCACGCGGCCTTGGGGTCGGGGTGGGTGCCCTGGGCCGACGGCATACAGCTGAGGGTGGCGGCGCGCAGGACGGTGCCGCCGTTGGCGTCGTCGCCCTGGGTGACGGAGAAGACCAGCGCGGACGGCGCGTACAGGCTGGTGGGCTTGGCCTCCGCCATACCGGTGGCACCCGCCAGGCAGAGGAGGGCGGCGGAGGAGACGGCTGCGAAGCGGTAGCGCACGACAAGACTCACTTTCGATCCGAAGGTTGAGCGCGACAATTACTTTCGTTGTCGGGCTCCGTTGTGGTCGAGTCTGTCGGTTGTGAAGGTGACATGCATATCGACGGCCGATTTACGGACAGCACGTTCGAATACCGGATTGCGAATGGGCGTTCGGGCAGCTCAAGCGGTGTGCGCCGTTCCGTGTCCGGGCGGAAACGGGGGGTGAGGAGCGGGGTTCCGGCGGAACGCGAGTCGCTGACCTGCTGCCGAGCGGCCCGCGTTCACCTGAAGGCCACTCAGCTTGTCCGGATCGGTGCGGTTTTCCCGCTCTCGAACCTCGTCGGGGCCGGAGAGTCGGTCCAGTCGTCGTCCGTGACCTGGAGCGTCGGGGAGGCGCCCGCGGCGAGGATGCCCAGGACGAGGATCAGTACGACCAGCACCTTCGCCGGCGTACCGAGGACCAGCGGGCGGGTGCCCGAGGCGATGGCCTCGGCGGGACGGGCGGCGGCGGCCGGCCCGTCGCCGAACAGGCGCTTGGGGTAGGCCGGGGTCAGCATCATCGCGTACGCCTGGTAGCGCATCCGGAACCGCGCGACCGCCGCGACGGCGCCGAAGACGGCGGTGGGCATCCGCCCGAGCACGAGGGTGATCAGCCAGAACACCCAGCCGATGGCGGCCCAGCCGTACTGCAGGAGGCTGGTCACGATCATCGCCGGGATCATCAGGACGAGGCGGAACAGTACGGCCGGCCGGTTCAGTTCGCCGGGGCGCAGCTCGATCCTGACCGGATGGCCGGGCGCGTCGAAGGAGAACGGCGGGTACCGGTCCACCAGCAGCATCGCACTGGCGGTGACGCGGGTCTCGTACGCCAGGAAGGAACCGAGGAAGCGGGCGATGCCGTCGGGCAGGCGGCCCTGGACCAGCGCGGCGAACCATCCGGCGATCGTCACGAAGAAGGCGGCGATGCCGAGGAGGACCGTGACGATCAGCTGCGGCAGCAGCAACAGCAGCCGGAGCAGGACCGTCCAGCGCCGCTGCCGGCCCGGCGGCGGGATGTCGAGTTCCGGCAGGTGCTCGCCTCCGGGGTGGCCGGCGTCCGGCGGGCGGGGGGTCCAGCCTGAGGTCACGGGGCGCTCCTGCCGTCGGTCGGGGCGCGCGGGCCGGGCCCGCCGGGGGTCCGGCCGGGTCGGCCGGATACGGAAAGGCGGGTTCCGCGCTGCGCCCTGTCAGGGGTACCGCGCGGAACCCGCCTTTCCAAGGATCCCGGCTGCGGCCTGCCGCCCGTTGCCCTGAAGGGACCCACGGCCCGCGGGCCGGGCCCGTATCAGGCCGTGGCGGACGGCGTGGGCTCGGCGGCAGCGGGCGACTCCGGGGTCTCCTCGGGGGAGGCCGCAGCGGCGTCGGGCCACGGGATGCGGTGCAGGCCACGGAGGTCGTAGAGCCGGGTGACGGCGAAGCCGAAGGCCAGCGCGGCGACGAGGGCGATGCCCATCGCGGTCCACGCGCGGGTCAGGCCCGCGTCGGCCTGGGCTCCGTAGTACAGCAGGGAGCGCAGGCCCTCGGTGATCTGGCGCAGCGGCTCGAACTCGGCGAGGGCCCGGAAGAACCCGGGCAGCGCCTGGACGGGCACCGTGGCGCCCGAGGAGGGGACCGCCATCGCGATGAAGACGATGGTGGCCAGCAGCATGCCGGGGGTGCCGAACGCGGCGAACAGGGCGAGGCCGCCGATGCCGACGACGGCGATGGTGGCGACCGAGTAGAGCCACAGCAGGCCGAGGTGGGAGGCGTCCATGTCCAGGATGGAGACGGTGGCGACCTCGACCAGGGTGCCCATGACCAGGGACATGCCGAGCATGAGCGCCACGGCGACGGCCAGGGTGCGGACGCGGGTGGTGTGCTGGACGGGTTCGCGCTTGCGGACCGGGCCGTAGTCGGTGTGCAGGTAGCCGAGGGCCGTGTCGACCTGGGAGTTGACGAGGTTGGCGCCGAGCATGCCGCAGACGACCAGGACCAGGGCGTAGTAGAAGGCGCTCAGGCCCATGGCGCTGCGCGAGCCCACAGGGTGGCCGTCGGCGACGGTCACCGTCACCGGGTCGGTCAGCTGGAGCTGCGCGGCCGTCGGCAGCGGGGTCTTCTGGGCGGCGGCCTGCTTGAGGAGTTCCTGGCCGAGCTGCGCCGAGGCCGCGTGGGCGGCCTTCTGGGCGGCCTGGGAGGACATGGAGGAACCTATGCTGCCGGCGGCCTGGTTGGTCAGCACCGTCAGCGTCGGCGGCGCGGCCTTGCCCTGCGCCGGGGGCTGGGGGGCGGCGAGCGCGGTCATCGTGGCCGAGAAATCGCTCGGGATGACCAGGGCGCCGAACACCTTGCCGCTGCCCAGTCGCCTGTCGGCCTCCTCACGGCTGACGAGCTGCCAGTCGATGCTCTTGTCACCCTTGGCGGCCTTCTCGACGCCCTCGACGACCTGCTGGCCGAGGTTGACGCGGCGGCCGCCCGCGTCGGCGCCGGCGTCGGCGTTGACCAGGGCCACGGGCAGGTCGCGCAGGTTTCCTCTCGGGTCGACGTTGCCGCCCACGTAGAGCAGGGCGAACAACATCGAGACCACTGCGGCGATGAGTCCCGTACCGATCCACAGCTGGGGTCGGCGGAGCACGGAGGGTGGCGTGGGGTGAGGCATCGATTCTCCGGTGCGGCTGCGATTCCTGAGCTGGATACTTATGGTATCCAGCTACTGGATACTGGCAGTATCTTGTTGTGGTGTCCAATCGCCGATGACGTGTACCGACCGCACGGGACCGCAGATCAGGAGGGAAACCGCATGAAGATCTCGGAGCTCAGCCGGGTCACCGGCGTGCCGGTCGCCAGCATCAAGTACTTCCGGCGGCAGGGCCTGCTCCCGGCGGGACGGGCGACCGCCGCGACCCTGGCGGAGTACGGGGAGGAGCACGCGCAGCGGCTGCGGCTGATCAAGGCCCTGACCACGCTCGGCGGCCTGTCCATCGCCGCCACCCGCGACGTGCTCGGGGCCGTCGACCAGGCCCACAGCACCGAGGGCGCGCTCGGCGCGATCAGCTACGCGCTCCCGGTGCCGGTGGCCGCCCAGGGCCCCGAGTGCGGCGCGGAGGAGACCGAGGCCGAGGAGGCCGCCGGAGCGGAGGTGTCGGAGCTGCTCGCGGCCCTGGACTGGCGGGCGCCGGCCACCTCGCCCCACGTGCAGGGGCTGACGGCCGCGCTCAAGGAGCTGCGCCGGCTCGACGCCCAGTACGCCCCCGGCGAGCTGGCCGCGTACGCCCGGCTCGCCGAGGCGGTGGCCCGGCTGGACCTGGAGCGCGCCGCCCGCCTCGACGATCCGGTGGCCCTGGCGGAGCGGGCCGTCATCGTCTTCGCGATCTGCGCCCCCGTCTTCGAGCTGCTGCGCCGCCTCGCCCAGGAGGACCAGGTCCGGCGCCGCGTCCCGGACGACGGCGCCGGCTGGACGGGGCCGCGCTAGGTCGTCGCCGGAAGAGACGGCCTAGGCGGTCACGGTGTCGCCGTGGCGGTGGGCGTGGAGTTTCCGGCCAGGGCCTTGGTGACGGTCGCCGTGCTGAGCCTGGTGACCCGCACCAGCTCGTCGCGGTCGACACCGCGGCGGTTCGCCGCCCGCATCGCCGCATTCCGCAGGGCCACGTCGGGGCGGAAGCGGTGCCTGGCGAACCTGTGCTGTACGACTCCGGCGAACCGGGTCAGGAGCCGGCCCTGCCAGGCGGTGATGAGCTGCTTGCTCGGGGTGGAGAGGGGTGTTGCCGGTGTTCCCAACGGGCGTCCCTTCGGTCGACGTCTGCCCTGTCGACGGTGACGGCAGCACCGCCCCGAGGCCAGAGCACGAACGAGCCACCTTCGGTGGGGCGGGAGGAGCCCAGGGGGAACGGCTCGACCCACGGGGCGCACAGCACCGCCGTTCGCCACGCGGAGCGTGGCTCAACAGCGGCGCCGAGGCAGGCACCCGGCCCGGGGGCCGGCATGGGCGACCACGAGACCCGGTCGTACCGACGGGGGCGTGGCGGTGCCGCCGGGCCCTGTTGGGTGGGCCGGCGGCACCTGGTGGCGTGACGTCGGGGTCAGATGGTGACGCAGATGCCGTCCTCGATGCTGCGGCCGTCACGCTCCAGGCCGCCGCAGACGAGCTTCGCTTCCGCCTGCTCGTAACCCACCGTCCAGCGGTGCGAGGCGGCGTTCACCCTCGGGCCGTGGAAGTTGCCCCAGTAGGAGCGGAGCGTGCCCGGCAGGCCGTCCTTGGTCTGGACGGTGATGTCCTGGACGAAGCGGTTGTGGTGGGCGGTCATCACGCAGATGTACTTCCCGCACTGGCTGTCGACGCCGCTGGGGCGGGCGTCGGCGGGAGCACCGGCGGTGAGCGCCAGGGCGAAGCCGGTTGCCAGGGTCGCGGCGAGGTACCGCAGGCGGTTGTTCATGGAAAAGGCCGTCTCTCTATCGCTACTCGGGGAAACGCCGTCAGGCGGCGGTGACAGCCGTGCCCGAAGGGGGCACGAACGTGATCACGATCCGGTTGTAACGACCCGCGGCCCGCCCGGGACAGGGCTCGGGCGGTAACTCACCCGCGTGGACTAGCGCGTTCACCTGGTGAAACGCCACTGCACCGGCGGGGCGGGACGGCCGCGGCCGCGGGCAGCGCGGTCCAGTGGACCTCGAACCCCGCGCGCTGCGCGAGGAGGGGGCCGCGGCGGCCGGACCGCGGCCAGCACGACGGGGCCGCTCCGGACCGACGCGGCCCCACCTGTCAACGGGTCAGTTCCGAGGGGCTGCCGGCCCGTGGCGGGAAAGGGATCACGGCACCGCCCGGCGGGGCGGCCGGTCCCTATGCTGGCGGACATGATCGACATACCTCTCTCGGCCCTCGAAGTCGCGATGGTCCAGACCGGCACCCGGGCGGTGGACACCCTGCGGGACACCGCGGCCTTCGCGCAGGAGCTGGAACGGCTCGGCTACCACCGGATCTGGTACGCCGAGCACCACCACTCCCCCGCGATCGGCGCCTTCCCGCCGGTCGTGCTGACCGCCCACGCCGCGGCCTCCACCTCGGCCGTCCGTCTCGGTTCGGGAGGCGTGCTGGCCCCCAACCACGCGCCCATCACGGTCGCGGAGCAGTTCGGGACGCTGGCCGCGCTGCACGAGGACCGCATCGACCTGGGCATCGGCCGCGGCCCCGGCACCTTCGACGAAGGGATCGCACGGGCCCTGCGCCGGGGAGCCGGGCCGACGACGGACGCGGAGTACCGCGAGGACGTGGCTTCGATCCTGTCCCTGCTGGTCGACGAGGTCGCCCTCGGGCCGCTGCCCGAACCGTGGCTGCTGGCCTCCAGCACCGCGGGGGCGGCTCTGGCCGGGGAGCTCGGGCTGCCGGTGGCCGTCGCCCACCACATCCGGCCGGAGAACACCCGCGCGGTCCTGGCCCACTACCGGACGGCGTTCACCCCTTCGCGCTGGTGCGCCCGGCCCCGGGTGCTGCTGTGCGTGGAGACGGTGTGCGCCGAGACGGAGGAGGAGGCCCTGTGGCGGGGCGGGCCGATGAACGTCGTCAAGGCCGGGCTCCTCAAGGGGGTCAGCGACATGCCCTTCCCCACCCCGGCGGAGGCGGCCGCCCACCCCTTCACGGAGGAGGAGCGGCAGGCCCTGGCCGGCTTCCGCGCGCAGCAGGCCGTCGGCAGCCCCGACACCGTCGTCCGGCGCCTCGCGCAGCTGGCCGACGAGACCGGCGCGGACGAGCTGATGCTGACCACGCCCGTCTACGACTTCCGCGACCGCGTCCGCTCGTACGAGCTGATCAGGAAGCAGTTGGGGTGACCGCGGCCGGGCGGGCCGGTCCGGGGGTACCCGGACCGGCCCGCCCGCCCGTTACTTCTCCAGCGCCCGGACCGCCCGGCGTTCCAGGTCCACGCAGCGGTCCACGCGCTCCGCGCAGGCGTCGAAGAGCTCCCGCCGCTCCTGCGCACCGGCCTCCGGGTCGGCGTCGCGGGCCAGCATGGCCAGCTGCGACCAGTGGCCGGCGGACTCCCGGAAGAGCCCGGCGGCCTCCGGGCGTCCGACGAGGTCGAGGAAGTCGGCGTACAGCGGCCGGGTCGCGCCCGGAGCGGTCCACTCCTCCTCCAGGCACGCGTACAGCCGCCCGGTGCCGGCGCGCAGGGCCTCGGGCGAGCTGCCGAAGCGCCGTTCCCAGCCCTTGGCCGTGGTGCGGTCGCGCAGCTGGGCGGCGAGCTTCTCCATGCCGGTGAAGCCGAAGTTCACGTCGAAGGCGTTGCCCAGCACCGGCCCGGTGAGGTGCGTGACGGTGGAGGCGATCGCCCCCTCCACGTCCGGCTCCCCCTCGGCCGGTCCCGTGGGCACGATCAGCTGGTGGCGGCCCTTGCGGTGCGCGGTCCAGGCGGCGCCGAACTCCTCGCGGTCGATCCGGTACGGCGTCTCGGCGCCGTCCTCGATCAGCAGGTCGTCGCCGTCGTAGCCGGCGATGACGACGGTGTACGGGTCGGTTCCCGTCATCTCGGCGTCCGGGTCGGCCGCGTGCCAGGGCAGGGAGGAGCGGTCGACCACGCAGAAGGCGGGCTGTCCCGCGTCCAGCGCCGCGCGGACCCGGCCCCAGCGGGGGTTCATCGCGCGGGTGGCCTCGTACGGGACCCCGAGGCGGCCGAGCGCGACCTGCACCCAGGGCTCGGGGTGGGCCTGAGCCACGATCGTGAGGATCGGCAGGCGTCCCTCGTACTCGAAGACGAAGTACATGAAGCCGATGCCCCCGGCGAGGCCGGCCACGAACTCCTCGTCGTGGACGCTGCCCAGGGCATGCCGGATCAGCGAGGCCTCGCGGTGGCGGCCGGTGCCGAAGTCTTCGTATACGAGCACAGTCATGGGGTGAGCCTAACCGCGCGGGGCCGGGATCACGTCGCGCGTCTCGTCGGCCTCGATGGCCGCGGTGCGGCGGCCGGGTGCCTCGGGGGGCGTCTCGTCCGCGCAGACGGTGCCCCGGGCGGGCAGCGCGAGGGTGGCGAGGTACCGGGTGGCCAGGGCGCTGACGCACGCGCTGCGGTTGTACGCGGTGTGGCCTTCGGCGTCGAAGGTCAGCAGGCGGCCGTTCTCGAGGGTCCGGCTGAGGGTCACGGCGTCCTGGTACGGGGTGTCCGGGTCCCCCGTCGTGCCGAGGACCAGGATCGGCGCGGACCCGGCCGCGCGGTAGGAGCCCTCGAAGCGGCTGGGGCGCTCCGCCTGCCACTGGGCGCAGGTGGTCGCGTGGTTGTGGTCGTAGGTGGGCGGGCCGAAGCCGATCGGGGGGCCCAGCAGCGGGGCGGCGGCCGCTTCGGCGCTGACCAGCGCGCCCAGCAGCAGGGGGCTTGCGGGGTAGACGCGGTCGGCGCACTCGACGGCCAGGTTGACGTTGAGGAAGTCGAAGGAGCCGGGTGAGGGCGGGTTCAGCAGGAAGGAAGCCTGGCGCGCCTGGGCCGCCCGGAGGGCCTGGCCCAGGTGGGGCCAGATCTCCTTGCCCGCGTTGATGTTGAACATCAGGCGGTAGGCGAGGGTGTAGCCGGTGGCGGGTCGTCCGCTCGCGGTGATGACGGGGTCGGCGTCCAGTGCCCGCTTGAGCTCCTCGAAGGCCTCGCGGGGGCGGCCGTCGCCGAATCCGCACGCGGCGGCGTCCCGCGCGCACCAGTCCAGGAACCGGCCGACCGCCGCGTCCAGGGCGGCGAACTGCGCGGCGTCGTAGGCGTAGGGGACGTCGGCGTAGCTCCGGGGGTCGTAGGCGCCGTCGAGAACCATGGCGCGGACGCGCCGGGGGAACTGGGCCGCGTAGACGGTGCCGACGTAGCTGCCGAAGGAGCGGCCGTAGAAGGTGAGCGTCCGCTCGCCGAGGGCCTGGCGGAGCAGGTCGATGTCCTTGGCGTTCGAGCCGGTGCCGACGTACGGCACGAGGTCCGCGGCCCGCTCCCGGCAGGCGGTGGCGAAGTCGAGGCCCTGCCGGATCGCGTCCCGCACGGCTCCGGGGCCGGGTACGCCGCGTGCGGCGTCCACGGCGGCGGAGTACTCCTTGTCGTTCCAGCACTCCACCTGCCCGCTGCGGCCCACGCCGCGCATGTCATAGCCGACGACGTCGAAGGCGTCACGGAGGGAGGCGGGGAGGTTTTCGTAGCTGTTACGGGCGAAGTCCACACCGGAGTTGCCGGGCCCGCCGGGGTGCAGCAGCAGGACACCGGTGCGGTGGGCGCGGTCGGCCGCCGGCTTGCGGGTGACCGCGAGGGGGATCGTACGCCCGGCCGGGTCGCGGTGGTCCAGCGGTACGCGGGCCGTCGCGCACTCGAAGCCGTCCCCCGGGCGGTCGGCGCAGGGGCCCCAGGTCAGGGTGGGGACGGGCGGGCCGGCGGGGGGTGCCGCCGTGGCGGCCCCGGGCGCGGCACCGAGCAGGGCGGTGACCGCGATCAGCGCGAGGGATATCCCCCACACCGCTCGCTTGCGCGGTTGATCGGCCGGACGGTTCTGCATGCGGTGGACTCCCTCTGTGGCGGGTCAGCGAAGGGCCGCACACACGATCGGAGCTCGTGGGCGCCTTCGTCCGGCCGGGCGGCGGGGTCAGGTTCGCACCGCGGGGCCCGGCGGGACAGGCGGCGGGTGGTCATCTTTCCGGCCGGAACGGGCGGCCCCGTCAGCCTTCGACGCCCGTGGCCCGGTGCGGGGCGCCGACCGGTTTGGACTCCGGGGAGCCGCGCTGGCGCAGGTAGACCGAGAGGATGGCCATCGCGGCGACCGCCAGCAGTTCGGACTGCCAGTTCTGCAGCGACCGGTTCCAGAAGTCCGCGGAGGCGAGGTACGCGCCCCGGCCCAGCGGCTCCTGCAGCTGCCGCACCTGTTGTTCGCCGTAGGCAGCGGCGCCGCTGATGGCCTGGGCGAGCCAGGACAGCAGGAAGAGCATCGCCATCACCAGGCCGAGCGAGCGCGAGTAGAGGGACTGCCGCCAGCCCCCGGTGCCCGCCCAGCGCGGCGAGTCCGCCCGGGCGTGGACGCCCGTGCGCTGGTCGCGGTCGCTCTCGGTCCCGGCCTTGTGCAGTTCCTTGGACTCCGGGGAGCCGCGCTGGAGGAGCCAGACGGTGCCGAAGACGTAGAGGAAGAACTGGAGGAACTCCGACTGCCAGTTCTCGGTGACGTCCACGGCGAAGTCCGAGGACATCAGGTAGTCCCCGAAACCGAGGGGCTCCAGCCCGTCGACCGCGAGCGCCTCGTTGAACTCGGCGTGTCCGGCGATGGCCTGGCCGGCCAGTACGAGCAGGAAGCCCGCTCCGAAGGCGAGGGTCAGGCTGTTGTCGCGCCAGAAGCCCCGGCGCCCGCCCTTCCCTCCGCTTCCGCTCCCGCCGCCGTTGTCCTTGTCGTTGTCCGCGGGTGCGTTCACCGGTGCATCACCCCGAGGGCGATGAAGTAACCGAGGCCGCCCAGGATGACCGCGAGACAGGTGATGAAGAGACCTTTCATCTCACTCTCCCCTGAGCGTGCACCGGTACGGACGGTCCGGGCGCGGCGTGCAGCCCGCCGCCACCACCTTCCAGCCGCCGCGGAACTGCGACAGGAACAGCGTGTCCGCGCCCAGCCGCAGCAGTGCCTGCCTGCCGTACACCTCGGTGCCCCGTACGGACCCGCCGCGCGGAACGTCCGCTCCGGGCAGTGCCTGGGCGCAGGACCGCTTCTCCTCCTGCTCGAGCTGTTCGCGGGTGCCGGGGGCGAGCAGTTCGCACGCCGCCGCGTAGTCGGAGCCGGCCAGGGCGCGTTCGAAGGCGGCCGCCGCGTCCCGTGCCGCGTGCTGTCGCGGCGCGGGTGCCCCGCACCCGGCCAGCAGGGCGGACGCGGCGGAGCAGACGAGGGCCGCCGCCAGGGTGCGCGGAAGGCGGCGCCGTGGCCGGGCCCGTGCGGGTGTGGTGCTGTCCAAGCCGCTCCTCCTGATGCCGTACGGCGGGCACCCGGCGGGTGCACCGCCGTCCGACAAGGCTTCCCCGCGGGCGGGTTCCGTCCCGGGCCGGGGCGGGAATGCACCCGTGCGTGGTAGCCCGGGCGGCGGTCAGCGGCGGCGTCCGCGGGCGTTGAGCCGGGCGGCCCGGCGCGTCAGGCGGTCGCGCTCGGCGAGGTTGGGGGCTTGCGGGCCGCTTCGGCGTACAGGCGGGCCGCCGTCGCCAGGTCACCGTCGTGCTCGTGGAGGTACGCCGCCACCGCCGTGCGGCGGGGCAGGGTGCCGTCCAGTTCCGCGAGCGCCGCGAGGCCCGCGCGCGGTCCGTCGGCCTCGCCGACGGCGACGGCGTGGTTGAGGCGGACGACGGGACTGTCGGGCAAGCGGTCTCCCCCGCGGTGGGCGCGCGCCGGGCGTGGTGGAGCAGCATGAGGGCGAGCAGCCCGGCGACCTCCGGGTGGTCGCAGGCCGCCGCGAGCTGCCGGGTGAGCCGGATGGCCTCGGCGGCGAGGTCGACGTCCCCGGAGTGGCCCTCGTTGAAGACCGGGCACAGGACGCGCGGCACGGTGGCGACGTCGCCGGGACGGTCGAACCGTACGGCGGAGACGGTGCGTTTGGTGCGGCTGATGCTCCCCCAGCTACCGCTGGGAGGTACCCCAGCCATGGTCGCCTCGGGCACCGGGTAGGCCTGCGCGATCTGGCGGGTGGTGAGCCCGCCGACGGCGCGCGGCGTGAGCGCGACCGCGGACGACGGCGTCAGCGAGGGGTGGGCGCACGGGAAGTAGAGCCGGAGCGTGTCGTCCGCGGCGGGGGCCGGGCCGGGGGCGGGTTCCTGCTCGACGAGTTCCTCGCGCCGGCGGCGGGCGGTGCCGGCGCGGGTCGCGTCGGGGGCGCAGTTCGAGCCGCTCGTGGATCGGCTTGCCGCCCGCCCCGGGGGCGGCCGACAGTTCACCGGCCGGCTCGACGGCGCGCTCGTAGCTGTCGCCGTCGATCACCGTCCATCCGGCGATGAGGTCCTTGGTCTCGGCGAACGGACCGTCGGTGACCGGCGGGCGCCCCTTCCCGTCGTGGCGGCTTCTCGACATCGCCGCCCGTTCTTTCCGGCGGTCCTCCCGCACGTACGCGGACCCGCGCGGGCGCGCCGTCCGGTGCCGCGGCTTCACGGGGTACGGAGAGGCACGGGCCGCCGGCCGCCGGGGGTGAAGGTCACCGGCAGGCTCAGGGGGCCGCGCAGGCCGCCGGGGCGCCAGGGGACGGCGTCCGGCGGTACGGCGAGCGCGAGCCCGGGGAGCCTGCGCAGGGCCGTGCCGATGGCGATCTCGCCTTCCAGCCGGGCCAGGGGTGCGCCCAGGCAGTAGTGGATGCCGTGCCCGAAGGCCAGGTGGGGGTTGTCCTGGCGGGTGATGTCCAGGCGTTCGGGGTCGTGGAAGCGTGCCGGGTCGCGGTCGGCGATGGCGGAGGCGATCAGAACGGTCGAGCCGCGCGGGATCCTCGCCCCGGCGATCTCGACGTCCTCGCGCGCGAACCGGGCGATGCCGGGGCTGACCGGGCCGTCGTAGCGGAGGAACTCCTCGACCGCCCCCGGCAGCAGTCCCGGATCGGAGTGCAGCCGGGCCAGCTGGGCGGGGTGGGTGAGCAGCATGGCGAGGCCGCCGGCGATCAGGTTGACGGTGGTGATGTAGCCGGCGGCCAGCAGCAGGAAGACCATGGCGATCAGCTCGTCCTCGGTCAGCCGCCGTTCCTCGTCCCGGGCGGTGACGAGGCCGCTGAGCAGGTCGTCACCGGGGTGTGCCCGCTTGTCCCGGAGGAGCCCGGTGACGTAGGCGTGCATGTGCTGCCACGCCTCGTTGACCACGGCGGGGTCCGGCGGCTCCGCGCCCCGTGTGATCAGTTGGTCCGTCCAGCGCTGGAAGTCGTGGCGGTCGTCCGCCGGCACCCCGAGCAGTTCGCCGATCACCGTGACCGGGAGCGGCAGCGCGAGGTCCGCGACGAGGTCGGCGTGGCCGGCGGGGGCGACGGCGTCCAGGAGGCGGTCGGTGACGGCCTGGATCCGGGGCCGCATCCCGGCCACCCGGTGGGCCGTGAACGCCTTTGACACCAGGCGGCGCAGCCGGGTGTGGTCGGGCGGGTCGCTGCGGAGCATGTTGCCGAGCATCGCCTCGCGTTCCGTGCCGGGCAGCTGCCGCAGCAGCCGGGGGTCCGTGGCGTCGCGTACGTCGCTGCTGAGGCGGGGGTCGGACAGGGCCTCCAGCGCGTCCTCGTAGCGGGTGACGAGCCAGGCCTCCAGGCCGCCCGCGATGACCGCCCGGTGTACGGGGGCCTCCTCGCGCAGGTGCCGGTAGAGGGGGAAGGGGTCCGCGACGAAGGCCGGGTCGGCGTAGGGCAGCACGACCGGCCGCTCGCCCGTGGTGCCGCGGGAGTCGTCGTGGGAGTCGTCACCGGGGTCGTCGCCGGGGTCCGTTGTCACCCGGTCATGATGCCCTCCGGGTCAGTGCCGCAGCAGCAGCGCCACGGCGGCGAGTACGGCCGCCAGGGCGAGCGCGGCGAGGCCGTGGCCCGGCCGGTGGCGGCGCAGGAACGGCACCGTTTGGTCCAGGGCGAAGCGCCCCGGGCCGGTCAGGGCCAGGGTGACGGCCGCGGCGACGATCAGGGACTCGAACTCGACGCCCTTCTGGCCGAAGACGGAGCCGGTCCACTTGACCGTGATGGCGTTGAGCATGACGCCGACGACGGAGGCGGCGGCCAGCGGGGTGAGCAGGCCGAGGATCAGGCCGAGGCCGCCGAGGGTCTCGGTGAGGCCGGCGACCGCCGCCATGGTCTCGCCCGCCGGGTAGCCGGCCCTGTCGAAGAACACACCGGTGCCCCGCAGGCCGGGGCCGTCGAACCAGCCGAACAGCTTCTGGGTGCCGTGGACGGTCATGATCACGCCGAGTACCGCGCGCAGCACGGGCAGGCCGACGTCGTACGGCGTGGTGGTGGCGGGAGAACGGATCGCGGGAGAGAGGATCGCGGTCATCGCGGTGCTTTCTGTCGGCGGTGGCGGAAGGCCCGGGCCGGGGCACGTCCGTCATGGAAGCACGTGGGGGGCGGCCGGGCGCGCCGGGGCGCGCGGTGCCGACCCGCCCGTGTGGTCCTCGTACCGGCCGTCCGGCTCAGTCGTCCGGGGCCGTCAGGACCGGGGTCGGCCGCGCCCGGGGGTTGGGGAGTCCGCCGGTGACCGGGCCGCAGACGGCCGCGCCGCGTTCGCGGGCGGTGCGCAGGGCGAGCGGGATCAGGGCCTCGGGGACCGCGTGGACCAGATGGCAGAACCGCTCGGCCGGGTGGCGGGCCGTCCATCCGGGTCTGGTGAACCCGGTCGCGTACGTCGGCCAGTCGCCCTCGAGGGTCACGACCAGGTCGGCGAAGCGCAGGTACCGGGGTTCCGGGTGGACCCCCGGGTTCAGGACGGCGGTGGTCGCGCCGAGCCGGCGCAGCGAGCGGACCAGCCGACGGCAGGCCCCTGCCGGTCCGCCGTCACCCGGTCCAGGAGGCGGCCGTCGACCCCGTACCACTCCTGGTAGCGCGGGGTCTCGTAGTTGATCTGGGCTCCTTCCCGGGCCCCGTACGCGGTGTCGAGGTAGCCGAGGAGCCGGGCGCCGGCCGTGCGCAGGGCGGCGGCCGCGGCCGTGAACACGGGATCGGGGCGCGGGCCCGGGCCGCTCGCGGGGTTCAGCACCACCGAGTGGGTCCGGGACGCCGCCGCGGTCAGCCGGGCCCAGGCTCCCGGGTCCTCCGCCGGATGCGCGTACAGCGGGACCAGCAGGCTCATGGCACGCGGGTGCCGTCGTGGGCGGCCGCCCCGGCGCCCACGCCCCACAAGGAGGCCGGCATGCCGTCCAGTCGCCGCCGCGGGCTCCATCCCAGGGCCCGTTCCGCGGCGGTGATGTCGGAGCACTGCCACGACACCTCGGCCGAGCGGGCGGAACCGGCCGCGCCGCCCGTGTCCTCCTCGATCCGCCCCCGGAAGCCGGCCAGCCGGGCCGGGCCGTGGACGAGTACGGCGTCGCCGGAGCCGATGTTGAGCCGCCCCGAGGGGACGTTGCGGACATGCCGTCGCCCTCCGCTACCTTGACCGCATGGACGAACACAGCAGGTGGGAGGCGTACGGCCGGGCCCGGCGGGTGGTTTCGGCGACGGCCCGGCGGGCCGCCGTCGCCGTCGTCGCCACCGCGGCGACGGCCGGCGCGCTGACGGCCTGTGCGGAGCAGACGGACGAGCGGGACATCCGCTACGCCGGGGACTACGGCAGCCACGAGCCGCTGGCGGTGGTCGGGTACCCGTCGGTGGACACGCTGCGGATCGCCCAGGAGGTGGTCTGGCGGACGGCCGACGGGGACGCGGAGGAACTGGCCGCCCTCGCGGCGCCGGGCACCGTCCACAGTGCCCCCGCGCCGACGGCGCGGAACTGGATCTCCGCCTTCGGCAAGGGCGCCCGCGGGAAGGTCACGGCGGAGTTCTACGACGAGGGCTCCAAGCGGCAGAGCATCGTCCTCTACTTCCACACGACGGGCCAGGTCAAGCAGATCAACACCCGGGCGGGCATGGGCGGCGAGGACCGCGACTGGTACGTGTTCATGGACGAGGCGGACCCCGCGGCCGCCACGGCCGTGCCGTCGTGGATCCCGAAGACGCCCGGCGCCCTCGGCTCCCGGTCGACGGCCTAGGCCTCCTACACCCGCGGGCTCCCTCCGGAGGCCGGGTCCGGGGTGCGTCCGGCCATCTTGGAGTGGCGGTAGGAGTAGCCGAAGTAGACGACCAGTCCGATGAGGAACCAGAGCCCGAAACGGAGCCACGTCTCCACGCGCAGGTAGGTGATGAGCCAGACCGAGGCGATGACCCCGATCGCGGGGGTGAAGGGCATGAGCGGCGTGCGGAACGTGCGGGGCAGGTCGGGGCGCCGGTAGCGGAGCACGATGACCGAGGTGCACACGACGGCGAAGGCGAGCAGGATCCCGATGTTGGTGAGCTCCGCCGCCTCCCCGATCGGCACGAATCCCGCGATGGCCGCCGATGCCACGCCGACGATCCAGGTGACCCGGGTCGGGACGTGCCGGGTCGGGTGCGTCTTGGCGAACCAGTGGGGCAGCAGTCCGTCGCGGCTCATGGAGAACCACACGCGGGTCACGCCGAGCATGAAGGTGAACATCACCGTGAGGATGCCGATGATCGCGCCGACCGCGATGACGTCGGCCACCACGGGCAGCCCGGCCGCCTTGAAGGCGCTGGAGAACCCGCTCTCCGGGTCGACCTCGGTGTACTTCTGCATGCCCGTCAGGACCAGGCAGGCGAGGACGTACAGCACCATGGCGATGGCGAGGGAGTAGATGATCGCCCGGGGCATGTGCCGCTGGGCGTCCTTGGACTCCTCCGCCGCCGTGCTCATGGCGTCGTAGCCGAAGACCGCGAAGAAGACCGTGGCCGCGCCGGTGAAGGCGCCGCCCACGCCGTACGGGAAGAAGGGCGTGTAGTTCTCGGACCTGATGTGGAAGAAGCCGACCACGACGACCAGCAGGACGACCAGCACCTTGAGGACGACCACGACGGTCTCGAAGCGTGCCGCGTTCCTGATGCCGAGGGTGAGCAGGTAGGCCGTGAACAGGCACAGGACGGCCGCGATGAGGTCGAAGCGGTGTCCGTCGCCGGTGCCCGGGGCGCCGAGCATCCATGTGGGGAGGGAGGCGCCCGTTTCCTCCAGGAGGAAGTTGAAGTAGCCGGAGATGCCGATGGCGACGACCGCGACGATGGCCGTGTACTCCAGCAGCAGGTCCCAGCCGATGAACCAGCCGGCCAGCTCGCCGAGGACGGCGTACCCGTAGGTGTAAGCGGAACCGGCCTTCGGGATCAGGCCGGCGAACTCCGCGTAGGAGAACGCCGCCGCGGCGCTGGCCACGCCGGCGATGAGGAAGGAGACCAGCACCGCCGGTCCCGCGACGCCGTTGGCGACCGTTCCGGCGAGCGTGAAGATGCCGGCGCCGATGATGCCGCCGACGCCGATCGCCGTGAGCTGCCACAGGCCGAGGGTGCGGGCGAGCTGCTCACTGGGTGCGCCTTCGGGCTCTTCGATGTGTTCGATCGGTTTGCGGCGGAGTACGCCCTGCCCTGACCACCACGTGGCCATGCTCCGTTCCTTTCGGCCGGGAGTGACGGGCGCACATCATCTCGGAAGCGCCGGCCGTGCGGAAATAGGCGCTCCGTCAGGTGGCGATTCCGGTCCGCGGCCCGGCGGAACCGTTCGGTTCCACGTCCGTAGCTTCTCCGGGTTGCGCACCGCCCAGATGTGGGCGATCCGGTCGTCCGTGAACCCGAACGCGGCCACCGTGACGGTGGTGCCGGCGTGCTGGGCCACCAGCCCGGGGCGGCCGTTGACCGACCGTTCCAGGAGGGTGGGGCCGGGCGCCGCCCTGCCGCCGATCCCGGTGACGAGGCGGGCGATCGCCTCTGCGCCCACGACGGGACGCAGTACCGCGCCGACCAGACCGCCGCCGTCGGCGATCATCGTGGCGTCGGGGTCGAGGAGGCCGACGAGGGCCGCGACGTCCTTGGCCTCCCAGGCCTGCTTGAAGTCCCTGATGACGCCGGCCCGCCGAACGGCCGTGCCCGCGCGGGGGCGCGCCGTACCGATGCGGCGGCGGGCCGATGACGCCAGTTGGCGGCAGGCCGCCGGGGTGCGGCCGACGATCGTGGCGACCTCCGCGAAGGGGTAGCGGAAGACGTCGTGGAGGATGAACGCGACCCTCTCGGCCGGGGTCATCGATTCGAGTACCACGAGGAAGGCCATGTCGACCGACTCGTCCAGGGTGACCCGGTCGGCCGGATCGCAGCCGGCCCCGGCGGACCGGGCGTTCCTCCACTCGGTACGGTCGGGCAGCGGCTCCGGAACCCACTGGCCCACGTAGCTCTCGCGACGGGCCCGGGCCGAGCCGAGTACGTCGAGACAGACGCGGCTCACCACCTTCGTCAGCCACGCACCGGGTGACTCGATGGCCTCCTGCTGGTGCCGCGGCATGGCGTACCAGCGGGCGTACGTCTCCTGTACGGCGTCCTCGGCCTCGGCCAGGGAGCCGAGGAACCGGTAGGCCAGGTTGATCAGGCCGGTGCGTTCGCCCGTGATCGCGCTCAGGCTCGGGTCGGTGGTCATGGCCGCGGCGACTCCCCCGTTCGCGTCTCTTCCCCTCGCCATCCTCGGCGACGGGACGGTGCGGGAGGCGGGGCGGTGAGCCACATCACACGGGTCTGCCGGTGGCCGCCGCCCCCGCGGCCGGGTTGACCGCGGAGGCGGAGGCGGGGTCCGTCAAGGGGTGGACGGGTGGGCCCGCGCGGTGTCCGCCCCGTCGCACATCGCTTCGCCGTAGAGCGTGGAAAGGGCGTCGTCGATGGGGTGCGGCAGCGGGTTCCCCGAGGCGTCCCGCGCGTTCCAGCGCTGGAGGTTGAAGGCGACGGACATCTGACGCTTGCCGTCGTCGCGGGTCAGGGACATGGTTCCGGCGCCCCAGGCCGAGCCGTCGTGGCCCCAGAAGGTGCCGCAGTCCCGGACGGTGACCCTGTGGAGGCCGAGGCCGTACTGGACCGTCGTGCCGTCCAGGGCACGGACCGGGATGGTGCGCTGCATCTGCGCCAGCGAGGCACGGCTGACGATCCTGCCGTCGAGGAGTTTGGCGTAGAAGCGGTTGAGGTCGTCCATCGTCGACACGAGGGCCGCGCCCGTCCCGACCCAGGACGGGTCGTAGACGCTGTAGTCGCGCGGCGGGTCGAGGAGGCCGTGGGCCGCCTCGTACATGCGCGCGTGCGGACCGTCGAGGTACGGGCCCGTCGGGAACCCGGTGTGCCGCAGTCCCGCGCGCCGGATGACGTGGCGGGTGATGTACTCCTCGGCCGGGGTGCCGGTGACCCGTTCCAGGAGTTCGCCGAGCAGGAGGTAGTTGGTGTTGGAGTACACCCCCGTCGGTCCGCCGGGTTCGCCGGTGGGGGGCGCCGCGAGCCCCAGTTCGATCAGTTCGGCCGGGCGGAACCGCCGGAACTGGTTGTCGTCGAGGCTCTGGGGCGAATTGACCGCCAGGGAGGGGAAGGCGTAACGGACGTAGTCGGGAAGGCCGCTGGTGTGGTTGAGCAGCATCCGCACCGTGATCTTCCTGCCGCGCTCTCCCGGCACGAGGTCGGGGAGGTGGTCGCCGATCGGCGCGTCGAGCCGGATCCTGCCCCGCTCGACCTGCTGCATGACCGCCGCGGCGGTGAAGGTCTTGGTGACGCTGCCGACGCGGTGGCGCATGTCCGGGCTGACGGGGCGTCCGGTCGTGACGTCGGCGACTCCGGAGGCGCCGCGCCAGGTCCGGCCGTCGACGCGTACCTCCCCGTACACCCCCGGGATTCCCGCCCGGTGGACGGCGTCCATCGCCGTCCTCAGCTCGACGGGAGTCGTCCCGTGGGTAGGGGGCGCCGCCACCGCGGGGGCCCCGGCGGCAGTCGTGAGCAGGGCCACGCCGGCGCACAGGGCGAGGCGGGTGCGGGTCTTGGGTCGGATCGTCAAGGTCCGGGTCCTTTCGGGTTGTCGGGTGGTGTGCGTGTGCTTCAGCCGGCGAGGGCACGGCCCAGGACGGCGCCGAGTTCGGCGTTCTGGCGCTGGGAGACCTCGGCGGACAGGAGGGCCTGCGAACCGTGGAAGGTGCCGGGCCACTGGTGGATCTCGACCGGTACGCCCGCCCGGAGCAGGCGCAGCCCGTACTCGAGGCCCTCGTCGCGGTTCGGGTCGAACTCCGCGGTGGAGAGGTAGGCCGGGGGCAGGCCGGACAGGTCGGCGGCCCGGGCCGGCGCGGCGTACGGGGTGGCGGGCCGGCCGCCCAGGTAGTGCCGCCAGCCCGCGACGGCCTTGTCCCGGTAGAACCAGGGCGTGTCGGTGAAGTTCCGCGCCGACCAGCTGTCCTGGCGGTCGTCGAGCCCCGGCTGGTTGAGCAGTTGGAACCGGATCTCCGGTCCCCCCTGGTCGCGGGCCCGCAGCGTCACCGCGGCGGCGAGGTTCGCGCCGGCGCTGTGTCCGCCGACGGCGATGCGGGCCGGGTCGATGCCGAGGTCGGCGGCGTGTGCGGCCGTCCAGGCCAGTACGGCGTAGGCGTCGTCCAGGGCGGCGGGGAAGGGGTGTTCGGGGGCGAGACGGTAGTCCACCGAGATCACCACCGCGCCGGAGCCCGCGGCGATGCGGCTGGCCCACGGGTGCTCCGTGTCCAGGTTGCCCATGACGAAGCCGCCGCCGTGCATCCACACGAGGGCACCCCGGGCTCCGTGCGGGTGGTAGATCCGTACGGGCACGTCCGGGTCGGCGGGGACGGTGCGGTCCTCGACCCGCATGTGCGCGGCGTCCGGTGCCGGTACCGCGGTGGCCAGTTCGGCGAAGGCCTCGCGGGCCGCGACCGGGTCGCTCAGGTCGGTCCGGGGGAAGAAGGGTATGAAGGCTTCGAGTTCGGGGTCCATGGCGAACATCCTCACGGGCCCGGCGGGCCCGGGTCGTCCGCCGCCCGTCGGGCATCCCGGCCCGATCGCGCGCCGGTCGGCGGGCCGCGCCCACCGGTCCGGCCTTCTATGCTGCCGGTATGGAGGCACTGGCCGTACGGCTCTCGGGACTCGATCCGTACGTCGACGGGGCGCTCCGCATCGTCGCGTTCTACGACACGCTGATGCGCCGGCGGGTGGACCTGGCGGCGCTCGCCCGGGCCTCCGCGGGCCTGGCGGAGTGCGTCACCGGGATCCGGCTCCACGGCACCGGGCGGACGATCCGCGTGACGTCCGACGGCCGCGAGGTCCCGCAGGCGCCGGGGTCGGTGTCCGCGTCCGGCGAGGTGCCCGTCGTGCTCGACGAGGAGGAGATCGGCTCCGTGTGGCTGGAGCGGCCAGGGCCGGCCGGACCGCTCGACGAGGTCCTGCTGGAGCGGCTCGCCATCGCCGTGGCGGGCGCCGTCGAACGGTACGGGCCCGCCCGTACCACCATGGCGGACCCGGCCCTCGTCGAGCTGGTCATCAGCCCCGGCACGGACGAGGCGGCCAGGGCCCGGGCGCTGCGGCTCCTGGGCTTCGCCGCCGGTCCGCCGGTCCGTGTCGCCGCCGTTCGGTCGCAGCGGCTGCCGCTGGACCGGGTGGGCGGACTCGTCTGCCCGGGCCGGCCGGTGAAGGGGGCGGTGCTCGCCGGGGTGGGCGTCATCCTGGCCGCCGCCCTGGATCCGGACCGGTTCCCGGAGGGCGTGTGCGCGGGCGTCGGCGCTGCCGGGAGGCCCGACCGGGCGTGGCAGGAGGCCCGTACCGCCCTGCGGTTCGCCACGCCGCGCGAACCCGTCGTCCGCTACGCCGCTCTGGGCGCGCTGGCGCTCCTGGCGGAGGTGCCTCCGGAGACGCTGCGCGGCAATCCCGATGTCGTGGCGCTCGCCGCCGTGGCCGGCAGCCCGGAGGACCTGGAGACGCTGGACGCCTACTGCGCCACCGGGTCCCTGCGCCGTGCGGCCGACCTGCTCCACCTGCACCACAGCAGTGTGGCCCGCAGGATCGAGCAGATCGGCAGGGCCCTCGGCCTCGACCTGAGCTCCCCGGCGGGACTGATGCGGGCCAGGCTCGCCCTCGCCGCGTGGCGGCTCGCCGGCGGCTGAGGGGCCGCGGGCGTGTGGTGGAACCGGCGCCCGGCCGGCGGGGCGGGGTGCTCCCGGGTCCGGCAGCACCCCGCGGGGGTCACTGGCAGCCGGGGCCCGTGCCGGGGTTCGCGCACACGTCGGTGCCGGGTCCGCCGTTGTCGGTGTTCGTGCCCGGGCCTCGGTCACCCGGACTCCACCCGAGCGGATCCGTGACGGTCTCGCCGGGCCGGTGACCCGCGGGGTTCCTATGCTCGAAGGGACGGCCATCGGACCGTCCGGACGAGGGAGGCGGGTGGCATGACCCAGACGGCGGACGCGCGCGAGGCCGACCGTGCGCTCAAGGCGAAGCACCGGGCGATGTGGGCACTGGGCGACTACCCCGCGGTCGCGACACGGCTCGTGGCACCTCTCGGGCCCGTGCTGGTGGAGGCCTGCGGGGTGCAGGAGGGGGACCGGGTGCTGGACGTCGCCGCGGGGTCGGGGAACGCCTCGATCCCGGCCGCGCTGGCCGGCGGCGAGGTGGTGGCCTCCGACCTCACGCCCGAGCTGCTGGCCGTGGGTCGGCAGGAGGCCGCGGCGCGCGGCGCCCGGCTGAGCTGGCAGGAGGCGGACGCGGAGGCGATGCCGTTCGAGGACGGGACCTTCGACACGGTGATGTCCTGCGTCGGGGTCATGTTCGCCCCGCACCACCAGGCCGCCGCCGACGAGCTGGTGCGCGTCTGCCGGCCCGGCGGCACGATCGGTCTCGTCAGCTGGACCCCGGAGGGGTTCATCGGGCAGATGTTCGCCACCATGAAGCCGTACGCGCCTCCGCCCCCGCCGGGAGCGCAGCCGCCGCCGCTGTGGGGGCGGGAGGAGCACGTACGGACGCTCCTGGGCGACCGCGTCACCGACGTCGACGCCCGCCGGCGGACGCTCCGCGTGGAGGCGTTCGGGGAGCCGGAGGAGTTCCGCGAGTTCTTCAAGGCCTCCTACGGGCCGACGATCACGGTCTACCGGAACATCGCCGACGATCCCGAGCGGACCGCCGCCCTCGACGGGGCCCTCGCCGACCTGGCGGCCGGGGCCCTGCGGGACGGGGCCATGGAGTGGGAGTACCTGCTGCTCACCGCGCGGCGGAGCGCCGCGGGGGCGGGGTGACGGACGGCTCACGGGACCCGGGACCAGCTCCCCGCCGGCGCGGGGGTGTGACCAGGGGGTGTCCGGCGGATCAGGGCCGGTCAAGCCCGGTGCTCCCCCCAGGTGCCGTGGATTGCACGGCGGAGGAGGGAGCCACTGCGGTGGTGGCCCCTCCCAGCGGTAGCTGCGGGCCATGAGCGACCGACGCCGGCGCGGCGAGCCGCGGTGCCGGGCGGGCCGGGCCGTGATCCGCCGGACACCCCCTGGGGTGCGGTGCCCGGGGCGCGCCGCCGACCGGTCCAATGCCGTCGTCCCGGCGGGCCGGCGGGCGATCGTGGGGCGGGCCGGTACGGGCCTTCCGGTCGAAGGAGTCACGGTGGCAGCAGCATCACCCGAGGAGCGCCCGGAGCCGGCGGGCCGGTACGGCGAGGCCCTCTTCCCGCCCGGGCGGCCGGGTGAGGGCGAGCGCATCGACCACGCGGCGCTCGTGTACGACCCGCTCACCCGGCAGCGGCTTCGCGATCTCGGCGTCGGTCCCGGCTGGCGCTGCCTGGAGGCCGGCGCCGGTACGGGCACCGTCGCACGCTGGCTCGCCGAGGAGGCCGGTGCCGAGGTCGTCGCCCTGGACCGTGACACCAGCCGGCTGACCCCGCTCGCCGGACCTCGGCTGCGGGTGCTCGCCGGCGATCTGACCCGGCTCGACGACGCGGCGGAGCCCGGCTCGTTCGACCTGGTCCACGCCCGGTTCGTCCTCATGCACCTCCCCGAGCGCCGGGCCCTCGTCGACCGCCTCGCGAAGCGCCTCAAGCCCGGCGGGTACCTCGTCCTCAGCGATGCGGCGGACGTGCCCGACCCCGCCGACGCGCGCTCCGCGTACCGCCGCACCCTGGACGCCATGTGGCGGACGCTGGCGGAGACCATCGGCACCGACATCGCCGCCGTGCGCTCCTACCCGCACGCCCTGCGCGCGGCCGGGCTGGCCGACGTCGCGGCGGAGCTGGTCTGCCCGCCCCTGACCCCGGGCGGCCCGCTCGCCGCCTTCTGGCGCGAGACCTGGCAGCGGATGCGGACGGACCTCCTCGCCCCGGGCCGGCTGGAACCGGCCGTCTTCGACGAGGCGCTCGCCTACCTCGACTCCCCCGGCCTGGCCGAGCTCGGCCCCGGCATGCTCACGGCGTGGGGCCGCCGTCCTGTGCCCCAGCGCTGACCCGACCGCGCCCCACCGGCCGCCGGGCGGTGCTTTCCGGCCGTTCCCGGCCGCCGGGCGGGAACGGGCCGGCATCGGGGGCACGCGGGGAGGCGGCGGCAGCACGCCGCCGCGCGCGGACCGCGCGCCGGCCCACAGCACCCGGAGGAACGATCATGCTGATCACGGTCACCCGTACCGGCGGCTTCACCGGAGCCGAGAAGCTCCGCTCACTCGACACCACCGGCCGGCGGGACGCTGCACGGCTCGAAGAACTCGCCAACCGGGCCGTCTCCTCGGTGGCGGACGGCTTCCACTACCGCATCACCGTCGACGGCGAGGTCCTCGACGTCCAGGACCCGTGCCTGTCCGACGACCAGCGGGCGCTGATCCGCACCGTCCTCGGCGAAGGCGCCTGACGCCTGACCCCGGGCGCTTGGCCCCTGGAAGCCGGTCACGTGCGCCCGGGACGGCCCACCGGGCGCGCGCCGGTGCGGGTCCGCAGCCGCCGGGATAATGGGCGGTGCGGCAGGCCAGGGCGGGCTATCCTGCGCGCCGTGATCAACTGGACCGAGATCGAAGCCGCCGACTGCGCGGTGCCCGCCGGCCACTCCATGGAAGAGATGGTGCGGCTGCTGTCGGCTGCCCTCGCGGATCCGGATCCGCGGATCCGGGACGGGGCCCCGCACTCCGTCCTCGCGGCCTGGATAGCCCGCGGGGTGATACCCGCCCCCCGGCGGCTGGCACTGGGTGACGAGATGGCCGCCCGCTTCACCGATCCCGCGGTCCAGGCCCGTACCTTCGCCCCTCTCGTGCTCGACATGCTCGTGGCCGGGGGCGACTTCAGGCCCGCCTGGGTCGACGCCTTCGAGCGCTGGTACCCGGCGGAGACGGACCTGCGGGGCCACGACGAGGAGCTGGGCTGGCTGCACGCGGTGGCGCACGGCGCTGACCTGCTGAACCGGTTCGGGTGCCGTCCCGAGGTGGACCCGGTACGGATGCTGGACCTCGCCGCCGCGCGGCTCACGGCGCCCACCGCCCACGTGTTCGACCAGCTGGAGGACGACCGGCTGGCGAGGGCGCTCGCCCGGGTGCTGACCCGGCACGATATGAGCGAGCGTGACGCGACCTCGTGGCTCGAACCGGTCGCCGCCCGCTTCGGCTCGGACCGTGTCCCCTCGCCGGTCCCCGCGCACCTGACGAACTGCCTGCGCACGCTTCGGATGCTCTACGTCTTCGCTGACCGCGGGGTGCGGCCGGACCCCGCGTCCGCGCCGGTGGCCCTGCACCACCGCGCGGCGGTCAAGGCCGCGCTGGCGCGGACCCTCGACGCCGTCATCAGGCGCTGAGGAGGACGGGACCGGGCCGGCGGGAGCGGGCGGGGCCGTCCGCCCCGGCCGGTCAGTGCAGGGTCCAGGTGAACTTGCCGCCGCCGACCCACCGGACCTCGTCCAGGTCGTCGAGGTCATGGATGGTGATCCCCGCCTCGGCGGCGACCAGCAGCACGTCCGTCATCGACTCCGCCCGGCCGACGACCTCTCCGTCGAGCTCGACGATCCGGAAGGGCGGGGTACCGGGTTGGAGGCCCAGGACGGTGATGCGCGCCGGGGAGAGGTGAGGTGTCAAGCCTTCGGTCATGGGGAGACGGTTGCACGCCGTGACCGGTGACGGGCGCGGCGACACGTCGCGGGGGGCCGATCGGTGGCGTACGGGCGACCGTGCGCGGGCCGGCTCGGCCGAGGGGCCGGGCGGGTGGCCGGGTTCGCCGCGCCGGTGGCCCCGCGGTTCCGGTGGCGGCGCCGGAGGGCTGGGCGCGGGGACCCGCGGGGCATCCGCCGCCGCGGGTCCGGGCGCCTCGGCACGGGCGCGCCGGTCAGACCCGCCGCCAGGCGGCCATCGCCCACGAGAACAGGCCGAACAGCACCAGGCCCGCCGCCACCACGACCAGCAGCCACGGCCCCGCCGGGGTGTCGGCGAAGGCGCGCAGGGTGTCGTCGATGCCCTTGGCCTTGCCTGGGTCGTACTCCACCGCCGCGTAGAGCGCACACCCGCCCACGCCCGCGAACAGGGCGCCCCGGGCGAGGCCGCCGGCCACGCCGAGCGCCTCGACGACACCGTTCAGCCAGCCCGGCCGCGAAGGCACCTCCAGGTCGTCGCGGAACGTGCGCCGCACCGCCGACACCGCGATCACGACTCCGCCGACGGCGACGGCGAGCCCCACCAGACCGACCAGCCAACGGCCGCCGGGCCACTCGAGGACGCTCGCGGTGGCGTCGCGCGACTGCTCGTCGCTGGACTTCCCGCCGCCCTGCCCGGCCGCGAAGGCGAACACGGACGCCGCGACCACGGCGTAGAAGACCGCCCGGAAGGCCGCCGCCAGCCGTTTGCCGGCCTTGCGCCCGTCGGACCCGGCCCCGCCGAAGACCGCTTCCGACAGGCGCCACAGGGTCATCCCGACCAGGCCGATGGCGACGGCCCAGATCAGGACCCGGCCCAGGGGCCCGGCCGCCAGTCCGGCGAGCGCTCCCTGCCGGTCCGCCTGCCGCCCCGGGTCCTGGCCGAACGCGATGCGCAGGGCGATCGCGCCGACCAGGACGTACAGGACCCCGCGCGTGGCCAGCCCCGCCCGGGCGGCGGCGACGATCCCGGTCCGGGAGGCGCCGCTGCGGACCCCGCTCCCACCAGAAGTCGAATGCATGATCAGCCCTCCGGTCCGGGAGCGCGGTCGCGCTCCCCTTCCGGGCGTCTGCCCCGTACGGCGCCGTTGTCCCAGACACGTTCGGAGTGGTCACGCCGCGTGGACCGGTCGTCCACGGCGCAGGATCAGCGGCCCAGGGCCCGGCGCAGGGTGATCCCGTACCGGCCGCGCAGGCGGCGCACCTCCCAGACCGAGAGCGCGGTCACCGACAGGGGGCCGCCGAGGAGGAACGTGTACAGCACCTCCGGGGGTGCGGCGACGTCCGGGCCGTTGAAGACCTGGAAGGCGAAGAGCGACCACACCAGCAGCGGCGAGAGCAGGGCGGGGAGCAGCTGGTGGACGTCGGAGGCGCGGAAGCAGGTGGTGACGCAGACGTAGGCCGTGAGGATCGTGTACGGGACCGAGGCGATCAGCAGGGCGATGGCGATCAGCCAGCCTATGACGAGTACGACGAGACTGAGCAGCGAGCAGAGGATCCCGCGGCCGACGATCGCGGAGAAGAAGTCCATCAGGTCGTCTCCGCCGACGAGTTCGCCCTTGACGGTCTTGAGGGACAGCCAGGTCACGGCGGGGCCCAGGGCGAGCGCCAGCATGGACACGAGCGGTCCCAGCAGCCGGCGGGCGAAGGCGCGGCGCCGGTCCGGGGTGCCCGCGGCGAGGAAGGCGGTGATGCCGATGACGCTCCCCGCGAGCAGAACGGCGCAGGCGATGCCGAGTTCGACGAGTTTGCCGAGGACGAACTCCTCCCGGCCCGAACTCAGCGGATAGGCCACGACGAGCCACACCGCGGCGACCATGCCGAGGAGCGTCCTTCCGAGCTGCATCCCGCTGATGAGCCTGTCGTGCGGGCGTTCGTCCGGTCCCGGGGCGTGGTCGCCCATGCAGGTGTGGAAGAACTCGTTCGCCGTGGCGAGGAGTCCGCCCCCGTCGACGCCCACCTGCGGCCTGGCCGTGCTCACTCGCTGTTCCCCCGGTCCTGCGCCTGCTCCGCGCGGCGCGTGGGCGCGCCGCGAACGTCGAACAGCCTAACGGATCATGAACAGTTGGCCGGTCCGGGTGCGGGTGTCCCATCGCGGAGGGACACGTCCACACAGCCGCGTAGCGGTCCCTGCCGCCGGGGGTGTCAGTGCCTTTTGGCAGCATGCCCCCATGAGCAAGGTAGTGAACTACAGCATGGCGAACCGCGGCGAGGTGCTGCGCTTCGTGCCCGCCCTGGACCTGACCGCCGACGAATCGCGACGCCTCGAGAGCATGCGGGCCAGGGCACGGGCGCGTCAGGCCGATCTCGACCGCCAGGGTGTGGACTGGGGTCTGCCGGTCCCGGACGCACTGGAGGAACTGATAGCCGGCCGGGCCGAATCCTCCGCCGACTACGCCGGGTGCGCCTACTACGCGGCCCTCCAGATCATCATCGACCACAACGCGAGCGACGGCTCCACCCTGGCGAGTTACCGCAGTCCGGTCACCTACTTCTCGGCTCTGGACGCCGCGCTGAGCGCGGAAGGCGTGCCGGCGGACCTGCTGCCGTACCAGTACGTCTTCAGCGGCCCGCCCTCGGAGATCCCCTTCCGCATCCCTCACCCCCTGGAAGGCTCACCGGAGATCGGATGCTGGCCGCTGGCGAAGGCCGGACCCGCGGTCGAGGCCTACCGGGCGGTGCTGGACCGGATCGACTCCGATCTCCGGTACGACCTGGAGGAGCTCGTCAAGGCCCTCGACGGCTGGGCCTCGGAGTGGAACAAGGGCCAGGGCGCCTGGTGGTGGGCCGAGGACGGCTCGATCTTCTTCTCGATCAGCGGCTGACCGGCCGCGCCGCATCCGGGGGCGGGCCGCGCCGGCCGCGGTCCGCCCTCGAATGCCCCGCGCGGACGTGAGCGCGCCGCCCGGCGGACCGGGCCGGTCACCGTGGCGTGCGTGGCGGGAGGTCTACGAGGGGCGGTTGAGGCCCCACGTCTGCAGGACGAACGGCCGCCCCTTCTCCTCACCCTTGATCAGCGGTACGTCGAGCAGGCCGAAGCCTGCCTTCCGCGCCACGGAGACGCTGGCGGCGTTCTCCGCCTCCAGTTCGAGGATGACCTGCTCCGCGTCCAGCTGCTCGAACGCGTACGCGGCCATCACCCTTACCGCCCGTGCCGCCAGTCCTCGGCCCCGGTGCGCGGGGCCGACCGCGTAGCCGATCTCCATGCCCTCGGGGGCGCGCCGCAGCATGATCTCGCCGAGCGCCGCGCCGCCGTCGACCGTGATGGCGAGCAGGACGGTCGTGCCCTCCTGCCGCAGCTGCCGGGCCCGTACCAGCCGTGTCCGCGCGGCCGCCTCGTCGAAGGGCGAGACGATCGGCGTCCAGTACGCGATGTCCGGGTGGTCGAACAGCTCCGGCATCGCGGCCAGGTCCGCCTCCGTCCAGTCACGCAGGACGAGCCCCTCGCCCGTGAGCTCGATCCGCTCGGGCAAGGACGACGATGTGGCACTGCTCATGGGTGGGACCTCCCTGGCCTGTTCATGACGAGGCAAGATAACCGAGACGGACCCAGGAGCAGGCATGTTTTCTTACGAGGTGCCGCTGTCGGGCGGGGTGGCGACCCTGGCCAGGGCCAGTACGCCCGCGCAGATCACGGCCAGGCCCAGGAACTGCGGGACCAGCCACCAGTGGGCCCGCAGGTGCTCCTCGTACAGCAGGACGCCCAACGCGATGCCGACGCAGGCGTCGCCGAGGGTGAGCGCGGGCTGCGAGGCGACCAGCGGGCCGCCCTGCATGGCGTGTCCGAGGAGCAGCAGGGCGCAGACGCCGCTCAGGGCGAAGGCGTAGGTCTGCCAGGCCGTCAGGAACGCGTCCGCGCCGCCGTCTTCGAGTGTGTGCACGGCCGACTTCATCAGGGCCGCCGTGATGGCGTAGCAGACGGCGGTGGCCGCGCCGAGGCAGCCGGCCCGCATCCGGCCGGGCGGCCGCCGCAGTCCGGCGGCGGCCAGGGCGGCCACCGCCGCGGCGCACACCACCAGTGCCAGGACCCAGCGGCCGAACGGGATCTGCGTACGGTTCCCGGTCGGCGCGGCGGCCGCCAGGACGATGCCGAGCCCGGCCACGACTCCCGCCACGGCGAGCCACAGGGTGCGCGGCAGCCGGCTCCGGGCGAGCACCGAGGAGATCAGCAGGGCGAGCGGCAGTTCCAGCACGAAGAGGGGCTGTACGAGGGCCAGGGGCCCCGTGGCCAGTGCCGCGGCCTGCCCGGCGCCGGCCGCGATGACCGCCAGGATCCCGCCGAGCCACACGGGCCGCCGCAGCAGGTCGAGGACGAGCCCCAAACGGAATCCCTCGCTCTGCGGGACGGTGAGGGACGCCCGCCGCTGGAGGACGGTCCCGAGCGCGTTGCTGGACGCCGCGAACAGTGCGAAGAGGACCGGCAGGAGGAAGCCCATGCCCCGATCCTCACCGCACCGGCGGCCGGTCGCCGCCGTGACACCGCGTACGGTCCCTCCGGCGCCGCGCCGCTCACCCCTCCGGCGCCCCTTCGTGGGCGGCGAGTACGAACGGGTGGCCCGCCGGGTCGGCGTAGCGGCGCAGCGTGGTCCGGCTGCCCGGCCGGGTCTCGCCGCCCTCGGCGGCCAGCGGGCGGGCCCCCAGGGTCACCGCCTCGCGTTCGGCTTCGTCGAGGGACCGCTCCGCCACGAGGATGCGCAGCTCGGCCCGCTGGGCCTCTCCCGGGGGCGGCCAGCTCGGCGGGGCGTGGTCTGGGTCTCGGCGGACGCCGAGGACGACGCCCGTGCGGCCGGTGACGAGGATGAGGTCTCCGTCTCCCTCCGCGGGGCCGGCCGTGGCCCCGGTCAGTTCGGCGTAGAAACGGGCCAGCACCTCGGGCTCGGCGCTGTCCAGGACGAGGACGGCTGTCTTGGGTACGGTCATGAGCCGCGTGTGCCCCTCGGCCGTTCCCGTATGCGTGAGCCGCCCCAACGCACCCCCGCGATAAGGCCGTTGGCCTCACGCTCACCCGCCGGGCTCCGCCTCGCGGAACCCGGGCGCGCCCGGCGACGGCGCGAGGAGGACGCGGGGCAGGGCCTCCGGATGCTTCTCCGACAGCCAGGCGATCAGCTGTTCCCGGACGGCACAGCGCACCGTCCACAGGTCGTCGGCGTCCTTGGCCGTGACGATCACGCGCACCACCATGGTGGAGGGGGTCGTCTCGGTGACCGCCACGTCCCAGCCGCGCCCGTCCCACTCCCGGCACCGGGTGAGTATCTCGTGCGCCTTGTCCCGTATGAGGTCCACGGGGGCGGCGTGGTCGCAGTGGAGGAAGACGGTGCCGGTCATCTGCACGCCGCCGCGCGACCAGTTCTCGAAGGGGCGGGTGGTGAAGTACGAGACGGGCATCGTGATCCGGCGCTCGTCCCAGGTGCGTACGGCGAGGAAGGTCAGCGTGATCTCCTCCACCACGCCCCATTCGCCCGCGACCACGACCGTGTCCCCGATGCGCACCATGTCGCCGAAGGCGATCTGGAAACCGGCGAAGAGGTTGCCCAGGGTGGACTGCGCGGCGACGCCCGCGACGATGCCGATGATCCCGGCGGACGCGAGCACCGAGGTGCCCAGTGCGCGGAAGCTCGGGAAGGTCAGCAGCATCGCCGCGGCCGCGACGACCACGACGACGGCGGTCACGACCCGCATGATCAGGGTCACCTGCGTGCGCACCCGGCGGACCCTGGCCGGGTCTCGGGTGCCGGTGGCGTAGCGGGCGTACGCGGATTCGACGACGGCCGAGGCCACGCCCACGACGAGCCAGGCGCCGGCACCGATCAGGGCGAGGGAGAGGACGCGGCCCACGACGGCCTCGTGTTCCTGGAGCGGCCGCCACGCGGTCTGCTGGAGCGCCCCTCTGAGCAGCGCGGCCAGGAGCACGATCTGCAAGGCCGGACGGCAACGGCGCAGCGAGTGCCACAGGGGTGTTTCGGGGTGACGTGCGTCGGCCCGGCGCAGCAGCAGGTCGACGGCCCAGCCGGCCGCGCCCGTCAGCAGGATCGCGGCGGCCAGGACGGCAAGCGGGCGGAGAGCGGCGTTCATTCATCTCCTCGGCGGATGTGGACGGCGACGTCACGGACCTCCACGCCCCTGCCCCGACCTCGGGAGCCGACACCCTCACGGCGCCGGCGGGGGCCGGCGCATGCGCCTGGCGAGGGTGGGTACCCGGGGCCGTGGACGTCCTGACGGAGCGACCGGCACCGAGGGGTGCGGGGCTGCCGGGGACAGGGAAGGGGTGCACATGTCGCATGTCGAGGAGTACGTCGAGGTCAACGTTCCGGTGCGTACGGCCTACAACCAGTGGACGCAGTTCGAGGACTTCCCCGCCTTCATGGAGGGCGTCGAACGCGTCGAGCAGCGGAGCGACACGCTCACCCACTGGGTGACGAACGTGAACGGTGTGCAGCGCGAGTTCGACGCGCGGATCACCGAGCAGCTCCCGGACCAGCGCGTCGCGTGGATGACGGTGGACGGGGAGACCCGGCAGGCCGGACTGGTCGTCTTCCAGCCGATCGACGCGAGCACCACCAAGGTCGTCCTGCACATGAACTGGGTGCCCGAGGGACTGGCCGAGAACGCGGCCGACAAGCTGGGCTTCGTCAAGCGCCAAGTGGCCGGGGACCTGAAGAGGTTCAAGCTGTTCATCGAGTCGCGCGGGGTCGAGACGGGTGCCTGGCGGGGCGAGGTCTGACCACGGCCGGGGCGATCCGCCCGGCGCCCCGCACGTACGCGAAGGCCCCGGTCTCCACGAGGAGGCCGGGGCCTTGATCGAGCGCTGGGCAGGCCTTGCACCTGCATTCCCCCACGGGAAGTGGGGTGTCTTTCCTTGGACCACCAACGCCTGTCCCCCACCGTGTTCCACGGCGGCGAGCTCGAGATCAACTATACGGCACGCGGCCGGGCGGGACGAACCGCCGCGCCGGCCGGCCGCCCCGGTCGCCGTTGATGACGTAACACGCCGTTGGTCAGGTGAATGCCGGGCTCCAGGCACTCACAAGCGGTGTGATCCTGCTTCGACGTTCCGTCATCTACCTTGGAGTGACATGCGTATTCGTACTGCGATCGCCGCCACCGTCCTGGCCGCGGCCGGCATTCTGGGCGCCGGCGGTTCCGCCGTCGCCGACGCCAACGCGAACGGCCTCGCCGTCGGCTCCCCGGGCGTCCTGTCCGGCAACGTCGTCCAGGTGCCGATCCACATCCCGGTCAACGCGTGCGGCAACAGCATCAACGTCATCGGCCTGGTCAACCCGGCGGCCGGCAACGTCTGCGCCAACACCTGACGGCGGCGCGGCCCCTGGCCGCGTTCCGACGGTCCCGCCCGGCGGGGAAGCCCGCCCGGGCGGGACCGTCGTCCCGCCCGGCGGACACCCCGCTCCTGTGCGGGGGCCCGCCGGGATACCTTGTTCCTCCAGCTCAAAAGGGGGAACAGCGATGTCGTACAACGCCGGGTGGGGTCCGCACCCCGGGCAGTCCGCGCCTCAGTGGGCAGGGGGCTGGATCCCGCCGGCTCCGCAGCCGGGGGTCATACCCCTGCGTCCGCTCGACGTGGGCGAGATGATCGGCGGCGCCTTCACGGCCTTGCGCCGGTACTGGAAGCCGCTGGTCGGCGTCGTGTTCGCGGTACAGGGCACCGGATTCCTGCTGGCGGTCGCCGCGGTGGTGATCGCCGTCCTGGCCTTGCCCGACAGCTTCTCCGCGGTCTTCGACCCCGCGCCGGGACAGCGGCCCGACGGCGCGGAGGTCACGGACGTGGTCCTGGCCCTCCTGCCCGGGGGCCTGCTGCTGGTGTTCGTGATGCTGGCCGGCACGGCGGTGATCGGCGCCCTGTGCCCGGCGGTGGTGCAGGAGGCCGTGCTCGGCCGCACCGCCACCTTCCGCTCGATGTGGCGCCGCAGCTGGTCCCGGATGCCTTCGGTGCTGGGCGTCGTTTTGCTGATCGGACTGATCGCGGGCGGGCCGGTTCTCCTGATCTACGCGATCGGTTTCCCGCTCGCCCTCACGGCCTGGGACGGATCCGGCCCGCCGGCCGCCTTCCTGCTGGTCATCGCGGGCGCCCTGGCGTGGATGCCGGTGGCGGTCTGGCTCATGACGCGGTTCGGCCTCGCGCCCGCCGCGGCGGTGTTCGAGGGGCTCGGCCCCGTCGACGCACTGCGGCGCTCGGCCCGGCTGGTCGGCGACAGCTGGTGGCGCGTCTTCGGCATCACCCTCCTCGCGTACGCCATCGGGATGATCGGGGGTTACACCATCCAGATGCCGTTCGGCCTGGTGGGCGTCCTCGCGCTGTTCCCCGCCCTGCTGGGAGCCGGCGCGAGCGGCGGGGACGTCGCACCGCTGGTCTTCGGAGTCGTCGTGTACTCCGTCTGCCTGCTCGCCGGCGTCGTGATCAGCGCGCTGTTCCAGGTGGTCTACCCCCAGCTCGCGGTCTCGCTGCTGTACGTCGACCAGCGGATGCGCAAGGAGAACCTCGCGGCGGCCCTGGTCATGGCCGCCCAGCCCGCGCCGGCGCCGGGCCCGGGGCCGGGTCCCGGTTGGGGTCCGGGTCCGGCGTCACCCTGACGGGCGTCCCGGCCGCCCGGGCGCAGCGGCGCCCGGGCCCGTGGGGCACCTGCGGGGATCAGCGTGCCGCGCCGAAGTCCTGCGTCCAGTACTGGCCCGGCTGGGCGAGGCCGATGCCGATCTCCTTGTAGGAGCAGTCGAGGATGTTCCGCTTGTGCCCGGGGCTGTTCATCCAGCCCTCCATGACCTGCTCGGGGCTGCTGTACCCGTAGGCGACGTTCTCGCCGTACGTGCGCCACTCGTACCCCGCGCGGGTGAGGCGCTGGCCGGCGTCGGAACCGTCGGAGCCGGTGTGGGACATGTTGCGGTGGGCGGCCATGTCCGCGCTGTGGTCCTGCGCGGCCTTCGTCAGCTTCTCGTTGATGGTGACCGCCGGGCAGCCGGCGGCGGCGCGCGCCTGGTTGACGAGTTCCAGGACCTTGGTCAGGGCGTCGGACGGCGCACCGGGGGCCTGCGGGGCGGCGGGCTCGGCCGAGACCTCCGCCGGCCGGGGCTGCGGCTGGGACCGCTGGGGCTGCCGCGGCTGCGGGCGCGCGGGCGGCGCGGCCGGGGCGACCTGCTCGGCGGGCTGCTCGGCGACGGGCCGTACCGGTTCCGCCGCATCGGCGCCGGGGGGCGTGTCGGCCTGGACCGGAGCCTGCGCCGGGAGCGGCGCCCCGGTGTCGCCGAAGGGCACGTCCAGCTGCGCCGCGGCCGACCGGACGCGGCCGGTGTCCTCGGTGTCCAGGCACGCCATGGCGGCGGTGGGCACGCCCACGACGGCCAGCGCCCCGACGGCGACGGCTATCTTCCTGTAGTGCGTCTTCTTACGGTGCTTCTTCATGCGGGACCTCACTCGGTGATCGCGAAGCTCCCGGCGCCGGACCGCGAGAGCGCCGGAGGATGCGCCATTCTTAGAAGGCCCGCAGGGGCATGGCAAGCCGGCACCGACGGACCCGTCGGGTGTTCCCGGCTCCCGCTTGAAAGGGCGCGAAGATCGTGCATCGGCGCCGTCACGGCCGGTCGGGCGCAGCTGACGCGCCGCTAAAACCACCTCGCACCAGGAACGTTGGGCGAGGTGAAATGAGAGCCCCTCATTCCGTTTCTGGCGGAGTGCGGTATGTCCACGCCAAACAGGGACAAATGGCGAAATGATCGGCGCTGACGATCTTCGTGAACCCCTGCGGACCGGCGAAAGCGCTGTGTCGCATGTCACGCATACGGGAAGCCCCGCACCCCCGTCGGCTGACGGGCGTACGGGGCTCACGAGCGGACCCGGGCGGCGGGGACGGGTACGGCGCCCCCGCGGCCGGACACCTCTCGTCCTGCGTCAGAGGGAGCTCTTCGACGCGCTGGCGACGACGCACTCCTTGTACTCGCTGCCGTTGCCCTTCCCCAGGTACGGGGTCGTGGCCTCGGTCTGCTGGGACGCTCCCGCCTTGACCTTCAGGCCGCTCACCCGGGCCTGGGCGGGGATCGCGGCGGGGGTCGCGGTGGAGGTCGAGTCGCCGCGGAACTTCATCGTGATGTTGTACGTGTAGTCCAGCGAGCCGCTGTTGGTGACGGTGAGCTTGGCGACCAGGTTCTTGCCGGTGCTGTCCAGCTTGCACCCGTCGATCCGGATGTCGCGCTCGGCCTTGTCCCTGGAACCGCCCGTGACCGAGCCGCTGGTGGAACTGGAGCTGGTACCGCTGCTGGTGCCGGTGGTGGTGCTGCTGTCACCGCTGGTGCCGGTGGTGCCACCGCTGATGCTGGTGCTGCTGCTGTCGCTGCCACCGGTGGTGCTGCCACCGCTGGAGCTGCTTGAGCTGGAGCTGCTGCCGCCGCCACAGCTGGCACCGTGCGAACCACGGGCTCCGGTCAAGGCGACGACGGCGATTCCGAATACTGCGACCGCGCGGACATGGCGAAGCTTCACGTTCAAACCCCGTTGAAATATCAGTGAGCAGGAGGGCCCGTCTTGACGGGCGCACGTCACCCTACCGTCGACGGGAGGGTGCTCCGGACACCTTTCGGGCGGCGCGGCGCGCCAACGAGGGGTGCGGGGCCGCGAGTCAGCTGCGAACCCGCCCGGCGTCCTCGGGCGTCCTCGCAGCTCGCGGGGCGGACGGACCCGCACCGGACCCGCACACCTCCGTGAACGTATCCGCACCACAGGCACACACCGCCCTCACGCGCCGGTCCGTGCCCGACGGGGCGCGGCCCGGGGCGATGCGTGTCAGGGTGAACGGAGGAATCGCACCCCGGCACGGAGGAGTCACCCGTCATGGGCGGTACGAAGGACACGCGGCAGGGGCCCGGCGAACGGCGCGACGAACGCGAGCGGCCGCAGCCGCCCAGCCAGGACCCCGTCCACCCCGAACCCGTCACCGCGTCCCGCAGCAAGCGGGCGGAGGAGAAGGGGCGCCGCCTGGAGCAAGAGCGCCGGCGCGAGGGCTCCTGAGCGCCGCGGCCGGCCCGGGACCCTCCGCGCCGGCCCTCCCGTACGCGGCGACGGTCAGCGCCGCCGCCGCACGTCCGGCGGATCGTCCTCGGGCCACAGGCCGATCATGTCCAGCAGGGCCTCCAGGTCCTCCGCATCGAGGGCGCGGGAGGCGACCGCGCGCCGGGCGGCGGCCCGGTCCATGCTGTCGGCCCGGGCCAGGAGTGGCGGCTCGTCACATCCGAAGGGATCCTTCATACGACCGATGCCACCACGCCCCCGGCACTTCCGCAGCCGCCACTGCTCCCATCAGCCCCCGCCCGGGGGCGCCCCGTAGGATGCCGGGCGGGCGGGGCCGTAGCGCAGAGGTCGACGCGCGCGGTCTCCAACACCGTGAGGACGCCGGTTCGAATCCGGCCGGCTCTGCCTCCTTCCCGTCGGCCACCGCCAGGGGGGCCAGGCCGCCTGTCCGGCGGTGACGTCGGTGCCGGGGTCGTCCAGGACGGTGACGCCCGGACGGGCGAAACGGCCAGGACGGGCGGGTTCCGGCCTCGGGTCAGAGCCGGTCCGCCGCGCCCTGGCCGCGGGGGTGAAACGTCAGCGGGCGTTCCCGTCGCCGCCCTCCCTGCGCCGACGGGAACGCCGGCCCAGAGCTCCGGCCAATCCGATCAGGCCGCCCGTGAGCGCGCCGGCCACGAGGATGCGCAGCAGGTCTTCCATCGAGTACTCCCCCTCTGGTCAGTCCGGGGCGGGGCTGTCCGTCCGCACCGGGTGATCGACTACGAACGGGGACAGTAGCGACGGGCGGGCCTCCCGGCTTGGACGAATCCGACCTCACCCCTCACAGGGGAAGTGCCCCCTCCGACACACGGGCGGCGGCCATCCGTCCGGGAGTGGTTCCGGCGAGGGCGCGGAACTCCCGGTTCAGATGGGCCTGGTCGTAGAAGCCGCAGGCGGCGGTCACTTCGGTGAGCCGCGCGCCGCCCCGGGTGATCAGCCCCACCGCCCGGTGGAAGCGGAGCACGCGGGCGGACGCCTTGGGCGTCAGACCCACCTGTTCGGTGAACCGGCGGGCCAGGTAGCTCTGGCTCCAGCCGACTTCGGCCGCGATCCGGCCGACCGGGACCGCCCCACCCGTACGGGACAGCAGGCGCCAAGCGTGGCTCACTTCCCGGGAGGGAACGGGACCGTTCTGGAACCCTGCCGTCAGCGCGGCGTCCAGCAGGTCGAACCGGGCCCCCCAGTCGGGGGCGGCTGCCAGCCGGTCCACCAGCACGTCGGCACCGGGGCCGAGGACGTCCCCGAGCCCGACCGCCCTGTTGGTCAGCTCGCTCATCGGGACCGCGAAGAGACGGTAGGCGCCGAGCGGGGTCAGTTCGAGCCGTATCGCCTCCTGGCCCCCGGGATGCTCACACACCCTGGGCCCGTCCTCCAGGCCCACGGCCAGCGAACCCGGCACCGGCGCCCGCCCGTTCGGGTCCGTGTCGTCCAGCCGCCGGACCTGGGCGAACGGCTCCCCCAGGCTGATCACCACGACGGCCCGCCCGTTGGGCACGATCCGTACTCGGTAGGGCGAGGCCGCCGTCTCCCAGTAGCCGGCGTAGCTGTGCACGTACGGGCGCAAGGGGGCGGGCCACGGCCGGGTCACCCGCCACCGCCCCGCGCCCACGCGGGTCATCCCGACGCGCATGTCCCTCTCTCCCGTCACGTGCACCGGCGTCCCGGAGGACCGGAGTGCGGGCGGCGCGCCGGTGCCGGCAGGTGCGGGGCCGCGTCGCGCGATCCGTCCGAAGGGGTCGTCCAGCGAGGATGTCACGGCCGGCCGGGGATCCGCCACGGCCGAGGGCGCCCGGCGGATCAGGAGGCTCCGCCCCGCCGGGTCCACGGGAGACCTAGGGTGGACGGATGAGCGAGATGGAGATCGTCGCCGAACACGGCGCGTGGCGGGGCGGGTTCGAGGAGCGGGTGCTGGCCGCGTACCGGGCCGCGGGGTGCTCGGAGCCGTTGGCCCGGGCCCTGCTGGAGCGGGCCGTGAAGGGGATCGACGGCTGGACGGTGGCCACGGACGGCACGGGGTGGATCGCGGTCGGGGTGACGGAGGACAACGGGGCGGTGGTGGGCAGGATCCACGACCTCACGGTGCCGCACGGCCGGGAGTGGGCCGAGCGGTGGTGTGCCGAACACGGAGCCGAACGGATCGAGGTCCGGCTCACCGGCGGAGCCGGACCCTTCGCCGGGTATCCCGTACGCGGGCAGAACCGGATGCGTACCGTCCCCGAACGGCCCTCGCTGCCGCCGGGGCTGACGGTCCGCCGGCTTACCGAGGACGAGTACCCCGCCTGGTACGCCGGCGAGGAGGCCGCCTACATCGCGGACATAGTCCGGGCCGGGGTCCTGACCCCGGAGCAGGCCAAGGAGAAGTCCGACCGGGACTTCGCCCGGCTCCTTCCGCTGGGCTACCTGACCCCCGGTCACGCCTTCTACGCCATGGAGACCGACGGCGAGATGATCGGCACCGGCTGGGTGAACCACGGATTCCTGCCGGGGGTCACCTTCGGCTTCTCCCTGGAGGTGTACGAGGAGCACCGCGGCAAGGGCTACGGCCGGTCCGCGATGGCCGTCGGCGAGTGGGCGACCCGGCACGGCGGCGACGAGGCGCTGATGTTCAACGTCTTCGGCGGGAACGAGGTCGCGATGGGCCTGTACGACAGCACGGGCTTCGCGGTCCTGGACGAGTACCGCTCCATCCCCCTGCGCTGACGTGACCCGCGGCCGGCGAGGGCGGCCGGCCCGGGGGCTCAGCCGTTCAGCGACGCCATGAGCTCGGGTGCGTACCGGTCGCCCGAGACCACGCCGTGCGGCGCGACGGCGTCGATGGAGGCCAGGTCGGCGTCGGTCAGGGTGACCCCGGTCGCGGCGACGTTCTCCTCCAGGTAGCGGCGGCGCTTGGTCCCGGGGATCGGAACGGCGCCCATGCGCAGGGTCCAGGCCAGCGCGAGCTGCGAGGGGGTGATCCCCTTCTCGGCGGCGAGGGACCGGACGCGGTCGACGACGGCCAGGTTGCGGTCGAAGTTGTCGCCCTGGAAGCGGGGGTCCGTGCGCCTGAAGTCGTCGTCGGCGAAGTCGTCCGGGCTGGTCACGGCTCCGGAGAGGAAGCCGCGGCCGAGCGGCGAGTAGGCGACGAGGCCGATGCCGAGCTCGCGCAGCGTGTCGCGTACGCCGTCGTGTTCGATCCCGCGCTCGAAGAGGCTGTACTCGGTCTGCACGGCGGCCAGCGGGTGCACGGCGTGGGCGCGGGCGATGGTGGTCGCGGCGGCCTCGCAGATCCCGATGTGGCCGACCTTGCCGGCGGTGACCAGATCGGCCATGGCGCCGATGCTCTCCTCGATGGGCACGGCCGGGTCGACGCGGTGGAGGTAGTACAGGTCGATGTGGTCGGTGCCGAGGTGGCGCAGGGAGCGGTCGGCGGAGCGGCGGATGTACTCGGGTGTGCCGTTGTGGCCCCGGAAGGTGCCCTCGTCGGTGAACTCGACACCGGTCTTCGTGGCGACCACGGCGGCGTCACGGCGGCCGCGGAGGGCCTTGCCGAGGAGCTGCTCGTTGAGGAAGGGGCCATAGCCCTCGGCGGTGTCGAGCAGGGTCACGCCCAGTGCGAGGGCGCGGTCGATGGTGGCGAGGGACTCGGTCTCGTCGGTGGCTCCGTAGTGGGCGCTCATGCCCATGAGGCCGAGGCCTTCGGCGCCGACCTCCAGGCCCTGGCCGCCCAGTGCGCGGATCTCCATGGTGTTCCTCCGGGGGGTGAGGTGTGGGGTGCCGGTCAGCCCTAAGTAACTAACCGGATAGTTCGAGTGTGCCGGGAGGGTGCGGCCGATGTCAATAACCGGATAGTTACTTGCTAGGGTGCCAGGCATGGCACGGGATTCCAGCGCAACCAAGGCGCGCCTGCTCGACGCCGCCTTCGCCGAGTTCGCCGCCTACGGCATCGCCGGGGCGCGGATCGACCGCATCGCGGCCAACGCCCAGGCGAACAAGCGACTCATCTACGTCTACTACGGCAACAAGGAACAGTTGTTCGACGCCGTGCTCCAGCGGGCCCTGGAGACGGGCTCGGAGTCCGTCCCCTTCGACGCGGAGGACCTGCCGGGGTACGCGGGGGCGGTCCTCGACCACTTCCTCGCGCACCCCGACCTGATGCGCCTGGTGCAGTGGAAGCAGCTGGAGCGGCCGGACACCACGGAGCTCGTCGCGGAGTCCTACCGGGGCAAGATCGCGGCCGTGGAGCGGGCCCAGGCGGCGGGGAGGATCGACCCGGACCTCGACCCGGAGGACGTCTTGACGCTGGTCATGGGGCTGACGCAAGCGTGGACGGGCGCGGTGGGCGGGCCCGCTGCGGGCGGCCCGGCCGGGGCCTGGCCGGCCGCGCGGCTGGCCCGCCACCGCGAGACGGTCGTGGAATCCGTCCGCCGCCTGATCAGACCGCCGCACGCGCGGGGATGACGGCGTCAGGGCCGGGAACGGGGCCAGGCCGGTCGCGGGGTCAGGGCCGGGAGCGGGCGGTGGACTGGGCCAGGAGCTTGAGCGCCGTGTGGTGCTCGGAGCCGGCCGGGGCCGTGGCCACCAGGAGGGTCTGGTCGTCGCTGACGCGCAGGGCCTGCTGGGTCACGGTCAGGTTCCCCACCAGGGGATGCCACATCCGCTGCTCGGCGGCGGTGCAGGGGCGGGCCCGGTGGTCGGCCCACATGGTGGCGAACTCGTCGCTCTTCATGCTGAGTTCGCCGACGAGCGCGCCGAGGAGCGCGTCGTCCGGGTGGCGGCCCGCCGCGTACCTCAGGTTGGCGACGGCGGCCCTGGCCTTGGACTCCCAGGTGGCGTACAGCTCGCGCAGGTACGGGTCGAGGAAGATCAGCGCCGCCATGTTCGGCCGGCCCGCGGGCCGGCCGGGCGCGGCGGGGTCGAGGTGGCCGGCGAACAGGGCGTGCCCCAGCGGGTTCCAGGCCAGGATGTCGGCGCGGCGGCCGGTCAGGACGGCCGGGACGTCGGGCATGGAGTCCAGCAGTGTCCGTGTCGCCTCGTCGACCCGTTCCGGCGGCGGGCGACGGACGGCGGGCCGCCTGACGGCCAGGCCGGCGAGGTCGTGGACGTGCCGCCGCTCGGACTCGTCCAGGTTCAGCGCGCGGGCCAGCGCGTCCAGCACCTCAGGCGAGGCGTTGTGCGAATGCCCCTGCTCCAGCCGTGCGTAGTAGGAGGCGCTCACCCCGGCGAGGAGGGCGAGTTCCTCGCGGCGCAGGCCGGGGACGCGGCGCCGTTCGCCGTACGTGTCGAGGCCGATGTCCGCCGGTGTCAGCCGGGACCGGCGGGCCTGCAGGAACGCTCCGAGGCTGCTCTGTCCTTCCATGCGGCCCAGTATCGCGGGCCCCGCGGGGGCTTGCCCCTCCCTGCCGGGGATAGGCAGCGAAGGGTGTGGCTGCCGCGCCGGGCCCTGCGCAGGGTGGAGCCATGAACACCACAGACACCATCGAGCTGGGCAATGTCGGCGTGACCCGGGTCCGCGAGTTCTACGGACCGCTCGGGCTCACCCCGCACGAGTTCATCCCTGCGAGCAGCGCGGACGTCTGGTCGGCGCACGCCGACTGGCTGCGGCCCGCCTTCGCGGACGGCGAACCGCCCGTGTCCCAGGTGGCACTGCAGACGTGGGTGCTGCGCAGCGAGGGCCGCGTCATCCTGGTCGACACCGGCGGCGGCAACCACAAGGCGCGCCCCGGCACGCCCTGGGACCGGCAGGAGACGGCCTTCCTCGACGAGCTGGCCGGGGCCGGGGTCAAGCCCGAGGACGTCGACCTCGTGGTCAACACCCACCTGCACGGGGACCACGTCGGGTGGAACACCCGCCTGGAGGGGGACCGCTGGGTGCCCACCTTCCCGAACGCCCGCTATCTGATCAACCGGAACGACTTCGAGTTCTGGAATCCGGCCAACGGCCACCCCTCCGTTCTCGGCGACGGCAACGCCGGCGTCTTCGAGGACAGCGTCGCCCCCGTCCACGAGGCCGGCCAGGTGGTGCTGTGGGAGGACGGCCACCAGATCGACGCGAACCTGCGACTGGACCTCGCCGCCGGGCACACCCCCGGCTCCAGCGTGCTCACCCTCGCCTCCGGGAGCGACCGGGCGGTGTTCGTGGGCGATCTGCTGCACAGTCCGGTGCAGGTCATGGAGCCGGACGCCAACAGCTGCTTCTGCGAGGACGCCGGACAGGCCCGGGCCACCCGGCGCCGGCTGCTGGGCTGGGCCGCCGACCACAACGCGCTGCTGGTTCCGGCGCACTTCGGCTCGCACGGCGCCCTGGACGTCGTGCGGGACGCGGGCGCCTTCGCGGTGAAGGGCTGGGCGCCGTTCGCCGCGTACACGCCGGGCGGCGAGGGCGGCGAGGGCTGACCCCGGGCGGCGCGGCCCGGGGACCGCCCGGTCGCGGGGCCGCCGCCGGATCCCGATACGAGTAGGGTCCGTCGTGGACAGGGACCAACCCCTACGAAACGGATCCGTTCCCCATGTACGCACCCGAGCGTCAGCACCGGATCGTCCAGCTGACCCAGGAGCGCGGACGCGTCGAAGTCCCCGCCCTGGCGGAGGAGTTCGGAGTCACCCAGGAGACGGTCAGGCGGGATCTGACAGCCCTGGAACGGGCCGGCCTGCTGCGACGGGTGCACGGCGGCGCACTGCCCGCCGGGGGGCTGCGCCTGGAGCCGGGGCTGGCCGAGCGCGACACCACCGCCGCGGCCGCCAAGGACCGGATCGCCAGGGCCGCGCTCGCCCTGCTGCCCGAGGAGGGCAGCCTGCTGCTGGACGCGGGCACCACCGTCTCCCGGCTGGCCGCCCTGCTCCCGCCGGACTCCACCCTCACGGTGGTCACCAACGCGCTCCCGGTGGCCGCCCGGCTCGCCGGGCACCCGGGGCTGCGGCTCCACATGGTCGGCGGCCGGCTGCGGCACCGTACGCAGGCGGCCGTGGACGCATGGGCCCTGCGCGACCTCGCCGAGGTCCAGGCGGACACGGCGGTGATCGCGACCAACGGCTTCTCGGCGGAGGCGGGGCTGACCACTCCCGACCTGGCCGAGGCGGCCGTCAAACGGGCCATGGTGGCCGGTGCCCGCCGGGTGGTCCTCGTCGCGGACTCCTCCAAGTACGGCGCACGGCACTTCGCCCGGTTCGCCACGCTGGAGCAGGTGGACGTGCTGGTCACGGACACCGGACTGACCGATGCGCAGGCGGACCAGATCACCGGCCGCGGCCCCGAGGTGATCCGGGCCTGAGCGCCCGCCGCGCCGGGGCCGCCGACCCGGTCGCAGGGAGCGGGACCCGGTCCGCAGGGGGCGGCCGGGCACGTCGGGCGGATCACGGCCGCCGTGCCGCCCCGCGCACCCGCTCAGCCGGGCAGGCGGAAGCCGTTGAAGAGGTCGTCCATGCCGCGCAGGGCCAGCCGGCCGGGGGTGGCACGGACCGCGAGGTCGCGGGCCGCCGCCGCGAGCGGGCTGCGGAGGGCGCCGAGCCGGCCGATCCGCCGGGCACGGACCCGTACGGCGTCGGTGCGGTCGCGGCGGGCGGCGGTGTACGCCGCGAGGGCGGCCGGTACGGAGTCCGTGTCGTCCGGGCCGTCACCGGAGGGGAGCAGGTGGGCGAGGACCACCGCGTCCTCGATGGCCTGGCAGCCGCCCTGGCCGAGATTGGGTGCCATGGCGTGGGCCGCGTCGCCGAGCCAGGCGATCCGGCCGTGGTGCAGGCGCGGGAGCGGGGCGGCCAGGTCGTAGAGGTCGTTCTGGAGGACCTCGTCGGGGCCGAGGCGCGCGACGCGCTCCAGCAGCGCCGGGATCGGGTCGTGCCAGCAGCCGAAGCGGCGGCGGAGCTCGGCGCGGGGGTCGGCCGAACGGGTGCCGGCCGGGACACGGGCGGTGGCGTAGAGGTAGTACCGCCCGTCGGCGAGCGGGGTCACCCCGAACCGCTCTCCCCGCCCCCAGGTCTCGCTCATGGCCGGTATCCGCAGGTCCGGGGCGTCCACGAGGGCCCGCCACGCGGTCTCGCCGAGGTAGTGCAGGCCGGGGTGGGCGGGGAAGTGGGCGCGGCGCAGCCTGCTGTGGATTCCATCGGCGGCAACGACCAGGTCGGCGGTCAGCCCGGCGGTCAGGTGCGGGCCGGCTTCGGTACGGACGGTCACACGGCCCGTGGCACCGTCGGAACCCGGCGCGTCGGACGCGGTCGTGTCGACGCCGGCCGTGTCGACGCCGGTCACGGCCGTCCCGTAGTGGAGGGCCTCGGGCGGGAGGGCCGCGGCCAGGGCGGCGGTGAAGGCCGGGCGCGGGACGGCGATCGGGGGGATTCCGTAGCGGGCCGCCATGTCGGCGGTCGCGGCCCGGGTGAGCCACCGGCCGTCGGGGCGGCGTACTCCCATCACGCCGGGTACCGAGGTGCCCGCGGCGTGGGCCGCGTCGGCACCGATCGCCGCGAGGGCGCGCAGGGCGTTGGGGGCGAGGCCGATGCCCGCCCCGGTGACCGGTGGTGCGGGGGCGCGTTCGCAGACGGTGACGCGCCAGCCCCGGCGGTGCAGGGCGAGGGCCGCCGTGAGGCCGCCGATGCCGGCGCCGGCCACCACCGCGTGACGTTTCGGCATACGACACCACTTCCGTCCACGACTGCTGGGGCCCGGGGCCCGGGGCCCTGACTCTACAGCCGTAGAGTCAGGACCCGGTCCGTTTACGAGGAAGCCGCCACGTCACCGCGGCCGGTCGCGCTGGCGAAGCCCAGCCAGGTGTGCCGGTTGCCCCACCAGCACCATCCGATCTTCGGGGCGTCGCGCCGCTCGCGGCCGTCCCGTCCGGTGCCGTTGCTGATCCAGATCGCGGGGGTCCGGGCGTCCAGCGCCCCGTTGGCCTTGCGCAGGCGCGACCCGATGGTCATGAAGCAACGGTTGCGCTCGAGGACCTCGGGCCGCTGGAGCACCCAGTGGATGCCCTCCGTGAGCAGCAGCGGGCTGCGGCCCTCCTGGGCGAGGGCGGGCAGCGCCTCTTCCGGGCTCCAGTCGGCCATGCGGTCACCGCGGTCGACGCCGGTGACGAGGTAGAGGGGAGCGTCGGGCAGTTCCACGCCGCAAGGGGCGAAGTCGTCGGCGTCGGGCATGTCGACGACGACGAAGCCGGGCTTGCCCTCGCGGCGGAGCAGGGGCGCCAGGGCGGACGCCGGGACCCGGCCGGGGTGGACGGCGAGCAGGGTGCCGCCATCCGCGGCCGCACCCCGGGCGGCCGCGTGCGAGGCGAAGGCGCGCAGCTCGTCGGCGGACATCCCCGCGAGCTCGTGCACTCCGAGGCGGATCAGCTCTTCGGCCTGGTCGGCGAGGGGCGGAAGGGAGGGCATGCCGGTGGTGGGCGAAGCGTCGGGCAAGGCACTCCTCGGTCGTGCGGTGCGGCATGTGCCTGGGGTGAACGAGGCGCCCCGCCGGAATGTTCCCCCGGCGAAGCCGTTGCAGCACCCCTGCTCATGCCCTGACGTGAGGTCAGCGCCCCACGGCGAAGGCCGGCTTGCCGTTCACGGGCGCGGCCCGCGCGGGGGCGGGGGACGCTCCGATGTGGAGCACCTTCCCCCGCCCGCCGGCACCGCGGCAGTGTGCGCCGGGACGTGCGTCAGACCACGGCGAGCCGGTCCACCAGCAGTTCCGTCCTCCGCTCGGCGTCCTCCGGCGGCAGCCGTCCCGACCGGGTCAGCGTCGCCAGCCCGTGCAGGGCCGCCCAGAACACCTCCGTGAACAGCCCCGGGTGGACGTCTTCCCCGGCGACCTCTCCAAGGCTCTCCAGCAGGGCGGCGAAGGCGTCCTTCAGCGGTTCGGGGGTCTCCTCCGTCGCGAACGCCAGGCCGCCGTCGAGCCGGAACATGGCGTCGTAGACCGCCGGGTTGCGTGCGGCGAAGTCGAGGTAGGCCCGGGCGAGGGCGGCGACCCGGGGACGCGGCCCGGCCGCGGCGGAAGCCGCGGCACGCAGCGACGCGGCCATTTCGGCGGCGCCTTCGAGGGCGACGGCACCGATGATCTCGCGCTTGCCGCGGAAGTGGCTGTAGAGGACGGGCTGGCTGTATTCGATGCGCTCGGCGAGCCGGCGGGTGGTGACCGCGTCCCAGCCCTGCTGTTCGGCGATTTCGCGGGCCGTGGCCACGATGAGGCGCTCGCGGTCCGCCCGTTCGCGTTCCTTGCGTTCCTGTACCGACATGAGGCGATCCTAGCAGCGCTAGACAACCAAGCGGCAGCAGTACTAGCATCGCCTCATCATCTAGCGGCGCTAGATCCTGAAGGGGTCATCATGCTCAACGCACTCGAGGTCTTCACCACCGTGGTCGTCGGCGTGATGGTGGGGGTGGAGTTCTCCGTCGCCTTCGTCATCAACCCGATCCTCAACGGCCTCCCCGAGGACAGCGGCCAGCTCGGGCGCGCCCACGGGGGCCGGATGCTCGGCGCCGTGATGCCGGTCTGGTACATCACCTCGCTCGCCCTCGTCGCGGCCTGGGCCGCCGCCGGATGGCACCACCGGGGCACCGGGCTCGTCGTCACCGCCGGCGCGCTGCTGATCGTCAGCGTGATCATGTCGGTCCTGCTGCTCGTCCCGATCAACAACCGGGGCAAGACGTGGACCCCCGACAACCGGCCCGCCGACTGGAAGCAGCAGATGAACCGGTGGGACCGCTTCCACTACGTCCGGGTCGCCGTCATCATCGGCGCCTTCACCCTGCTGGTCGCCTCCCTCACCTGAGCCCGCGGGCCGCCACCGCGCGGTCGCCCCGGGAGGTCTCTCCGGGTCGGGCCGGCGGCACGGCCCGCACGTACGGGGCGGCCTCGGCCGCGGTGAAGGGGGAGGCGAAGGTGAAGGCGCGCGGGGACGGGCCCTGCGCACGCAGGTCCGCGAGCCGCTCCAGGGCCTCCTCGACGCCCGGCCGGTGGCCGGCGGGGACCCACCAGAGGACCAGGTGCGCCTCGACGTGCCGTTCGAACCATTCGCGGCGGCGCCGCATCGCCTCCAGGTGCCCACTGCGGTAGGTGAACTCCCACAAGGCCTCCCGGGTCTCCCAGACGGACATGTTGACGATCACGTCCTCCCCCGCCGGGCGCAGCCCGGTGGCGTCGGCGGCCCCCTCCTCCGCGAACCGCCACACGAAGCCGGGCGTGGCGTCGGCGGCGGCGTTGAGCGGCGCGAGCATCTCGACGAAGGGAGCCATGCGCGGGTCGTCGAGGGGGTGGCGGAGCGCGGCGACGTTGAACTGGGCCAGGTGGGCGGCGCGCGGGCCGTGCTGGGATGCGGTCATGGCGTCATCCCAGCACGGCCCCATTTCTATGTCAATGCTGATTGTCTTTAGAAGCTTCGACGACCACGCAGCACTCCCCCGGCCTGGCGTCCATACGGGCCCGTACGGGGCCCTCGACGCCGAGCAGCCCCTCGAGCAGGGCGAGGTTCATGCCGCAGACGAGCGGAGGGAAGCGCTCGGCGACGGCGTGGAAGGGACAGTTGCGCATGCGGACGACGGGCCCGGCGGGCCCGGCTTCCCCCTCGGCGACTTCCAGGTGCGGTTCGTAGCCGCGGCCGGCCAGCACCTCCGCGGCTTCCTCGAGGCCGCCACAGGGCGCCGCCGAACCGCGCAGGGCCTCACCCCGCCGGCGCGCGGCCGCGCAGAGCGCGGCGTCCAGCCCCGCCCCCTCGGCGGCCTCGGCGAGCAGCTCGGCGGCGGTGCGGTAGTCCCGGGCGGGCAGTGAGACCGACCGCTCGGCCCGCGCCCGCGTGTACACCTTGGCGGGACGGCCCGCACCCGGCCCCGAGCGGCCCGTCAGCCGGCGGCTGCCGCTCTCCAGCAGCCCGGCCTCGGTCAGCCGGTCCAGATGGTGCGCGGCCAGCGTGCGCGCGACCCCGACCGCCTCGGCGGCCTCGTTGCGGCCGACCTCCCGGCCCTGCGCGGCCACGTACTCGTACAGGCGGCGTCGTACGGGATCCTGCAGCGCCGCGATCGCATCGATGTCCTTCACCCGTCCATTCTAGAAACGACGCGGATTGGCGATAGAAAGCACCCGCACCCCGGCTCCCTCGGGCACCGGGCGGGCGGAGCTGACGGGGCGGAAGGTGACCCGAGCGGCCGGAAGGCGGTACGAAGGCGTACGTGAAGGAACAGACCCAGGCCGCGACCGTCCGCGTGTTCATCGCCCTCGCCCCGCCCGACGACGCGAAGGAGGAGCTGGAGCGGGCCCTCGGCCCCGCCTACGAGGCGTACCCGCGCATGCGGTGGAACCGCGTGGAGGACTGGCACATCACCCTGGCGTTCCTGGGCGAGCTCCCGGTCGGCGCCGTTCCGCCGCTGCGGCCGGCGCTCGCGGACCTGGCGGCGGCGCGCAGGCCGGTACGGCTGTCCCTGCGCGGCGGCGGGCACTTCGACGAGCGGGTGCTGTGGAGCGGGGTGGGCGGGGAGCTCGATGAGCTGCACGTGCTGGCCTCGGAAGTGCGCGCGGTGGTCAAGGAGTGCGGCGTCGCCTTCGCGGACCGGCCCCTGCGCCCCCATCTGACGCTGGCCCGGGCCCGCCGCGGCGATTCCTCCGCCGCGGTGGAGGCCGCCGCCGTGCTGGCGTCCTTCAGCGGGCGGGAGTGGGCGGCGGGGCGTCTGCACCTGGTGGGCAGCAACGTCGGCCGGGGCCCGGGACCGATCCACTACCGGGACATCGAGTCCTGGCACTTCGGGGGCACGGCCTGAGGCGGAGGGCTCCCGACCGAGCCAGAATTGCATGACCATGCGGCAGCATGCATAATCTTCCTATGTCTAAGGTCCTCACCTCCCTTCCCGCCGGCGAGCGCGTCGGCATCGCCTTCTCGGGCGGTCTCGACACCTCCGTCGCGGTCGCCTGGATGCGCGACAAGGGTGCCGTCCCGTGCACCTACACCGCCGACATCGGCCAGTACGACGAGCCCGACATCGCCTCGGTGCCCGGCCGGGCGAAGACCTACGGCGCCGAGATCGCGCGCCTGGTCGACTGCCGGGCGGCGCTGGTGGAGGAGGGCCTGGCCGCGCTGACCTGCGGTGCGTTCCACATCCGCTCGGGCGGGCGGGCGTACTTCAACACCACCCCGCTCGGCCGTGCCGTCACCGGCACCCTGCTGGTCAGGGCGATGCTCGAGGACGACGTCCAGATCTGGGGCGACGGCTCGACCTTCAAGGGCAACGACATCGAGCGGTTCTACCGCTACGGCCTGCTCGCCAACCCGCACCTGCGGATCTACAAGCCGTGGCTCGACGCGGACTTCGTGACCGAACTGGGCGGCCGCAAGGAAATGTCGGAGTGGCTGCTGGCCCACGACCTGCCCTACCGCGACAGCACCGAGAAGGCGTACTCCACCGACGCCAACATCTGGGGCGCCACGCACGAGGCCAAGACCCTCGAGCACCTGGACACCGGCGTGGAGACGGTCGACCCCATCATGGGCGTGCGGTTCTGGGACCCGTCCGTCGAGATCGCCACCGAGGACGTGACGATCGGCTTCAACCAGGGCCGCCCGGTCACGATCAACGGCAAGGAGTTCCCCTCCCCCGTCGACCTGGTCATGGAGGCCAACGCCATCGGCGGCCGCCACGGCATGGGCATGTCCGACCAGATCGAGAACCGGATCATCGAGGCCAAGAGCCGCGGCATCTACGAGGCGCCGGGCATGGCCCTGCTGCACGCCGCGTACGAGCGCCTGGTCAACGCCATCCACAACGAGGACACCCTCGCCCAGTACCACAACGAGGGCCGCCGCCTCGGGCGGCTGATGTACGAGGGCCGCTGGCTGGACCCGCAGGCCCTGATGGTCCGCGAGTCCCTCCAGCGCTGGGTCGGCGCGGCCGTCACGGGTGAGGTGACCCTGCGGCTGCGGCGCGGCGAGGACTACTCGATCCTCGACACCCGGGGCCCGGCCTTCAGCTACCACCCCGACAAGCTGTCCATGGAGCGCACCGAGGACTCGGCCTTCGGCCCGGTCGACCGGATCGGCCAGCTCACCATGCGCAACCTGGACATCGCCGACTCCCGCGCCAAGCTGGAGCAGTACGCCGTCCTGGGGCTGATCGGGACCGGCAGCCCGGCCATCGGCGCCGCCCAGGCGGCCGCGACCGGTCTGATCGGCACCATGCCGGAGATGCCGGAGGGCGGCGCCGAGGCCATCGCCTCGCGCGGCGAGGTCTCGGACGACGAGCAGATGCTGGACCGCGCCGCGATGGAGTTCGGCACGGACTGACCTGCCGCGGCAGGACGGAGCGGGCCGGCTCGGCGCCAGGGGCGCGGAGCCGGCCCCTTTCCGTGGCCCCCCAGTGGACGAGTCAGTAGACGAGCTTGTACGTCACGTCCTTCGGCACCGGGTGCGGGGCGGTGTCGGTGTAGATCAGCCGGATCATCGTGAACCGCCGGACGTCGGGGCGGTCGGGCCAGGACTGGGGATGGCTCAGCGTCACCTTCACGGGGTACGGGCGGAAGCGCCCCGCCGCGCAGTAGGGACGGCAGTCGTTGACCATGTCCGTCCCGGTGGCGGTGGCCGCGCTCGGCCCCCAGCTCTCCCAGCGCAGCCCGACGAGCCGGTTGTTGCCGTCGCCGCAGGCCAGCAGGTACTCCTCGGGGCGGACCTGGGGCCGCTCGAAGCAGTCGACCACCACGACCGGATCCGGGGCGGCGCGGGTGCGGGCGGCCGAGGCCGGGACCGCGGCCGCCGCGAGGGCGGCGAGCGAGCACAGCAGCGCCGCCCTGCGCGTCCCGCGCCTGGGTACCCGTACCGGCCGGGTCTCCTGCGAAGCGTCCATCGGCCCCTCCTCGCCAGTCCGCCCCGCCACCCGCCGGCGCCGCGGCACTGACCAGCATTCCGCATCCGTCCGCCCCCCGCACCCGCTGGCGGACGCGGCCGGGAGTAAGGCGCGGGAGGCGCTAGGCCTGCGGGGCGCGCCGCATGGCCCACAGGGTGGGGCCGCCGCCCGGGAGCTCGACCTCGCCCAGCACCGTGAACCCGAAGTGCTCGTAGACGGGCAGGTTGGCCGGCTTGGAGGACTCCAGGTAGACGGGAAGGCCCTCCGCGTCGGCCTTGGCCAGGCCGGAGCGCAGCAGTGCGGCGCCGTGGCCCTGGCCCTGGCCGGCCGGGTCCGCGCCGATCAGCGCCAGGTACCAGTGCGGTTCCTGCGGCGCGTGCCGCGCGGCCAGCTCGACGGCGTCCCGGAACAGGGGGGCCCGGTCGCCGAGGATGGCGGTGAGCTCCTGGATGGTCTCCGCGTCCGGGACGGCCTTCTCGTGCTCCTCCGGCGACACCCAGAAGGCGGCCGCCGCGTCGGTGCGTTCGCACACCCCGTGACGGACGTACTGGCGGGTGTAGATGGTGCTGAAGTACCGGGCCAGGCTCTCCTCTCGCGATTCCTCGGCGGGGAAGAACCAGTTCATCATCGGGTCGTCGTGGAAGGCGCGGGCCAGGGCACGGCTGATCGACGGGGCATCGTCAACAGTGGCCGTCTTCGGCAGGTTCGTCATCGACATACGGGTCATTCTGCACGCCGATGATCTTCGTTTCGGCGCGGGGTCCCTCTTGACCGGCAGCCCCTACGTGCCGGTAACTTGGGGCGCGCCCAGGAGGTTTCGAGCATTCGACGCAGAGAGCGGGACCGTGGCGGATCACGACCTGACCGGCTTCAGCAAGGGCACGTTCACGTACGGGGGTGCCACCCGCCGGGTGCTGCGCCGGGGCTCGGGTCCGGCGGTGATCGTCATGGCGGAGGTCCCGGGCATCACCCCCAAGGTCCTGGAGTTCGCCGCGCGGGTGGCGGAGACCGGGTGCACCGCGGTCCTGCCGGTCCTCTTCGGCGAACCGGGGCGGGACGCGGACCCCCGTACCGCCGGCTGGCCGAAGGCGGGGAGCTACCTCGCGAAGACGATGTGGCGGGTGTGCGTGAGCCGGGAGTTCACGCTGCTGGCGACGGGCCGCAGTTCGCGGGTGGTGCGGTGGCTGCGGGCGCTCGCCGCCGCCGAGCACGAGCGGTGCGGCGGTCCGGGGGTCGGCGCCGTCGGCATGTGCCTGACCGGCGGCTTCGCCCTGGCCATGGCCACCGACGAGCGTCTGCTCGCCCCCGTGCTGGCCCAGCCCTCGCTGCCGCTCGCCTGCACTCGCGGCCGCGCGGGCAGCATCGACATCTCCCCCGAGGACCTGGCGGTCGTACGCGGACGGTGCGAACGCGAGGGCCTCCAGGTGCTCGGGCTGCGGTTCCGGGGCGACCGGCTGGTGCCCGGGGACCGGTTCGCCCACCTGCGCCGGGAGCTGGGCGACGCGTTCGTCGCGGTCGAGCTGGACGCCGCCGACGCGGATCCCGGGAGCGCCATGCCCCCGCACTCCGTCCTGACGGAGCACCTGGTCGACGAGCCGGGACAGCCCACGCGCCAGGCCCTGGACACGGTCCTCGACCTGTTCCGGGCACGGCTGCTGGCGGCCGGACCCCGCTGACGCCGATCAGGGGTGCCGCCAGGCCGTCTCCCCCGTGCCGAGGGTGATCGCCGCGCGGACCCGCATGGGTCCCTCGCCCCGGCGGAAGAGCACTGCCACCTCCCCCACCCCGGCCCGCATGCCGTCCAGGCGGGCGGCGCACACCGGAGCCAAGCGGCGCGGGTCGCGGGTGCGGCCGAGCGAGAGGTGCGGGGTGAAGTGCGGGAACCGTCCCCGGCAGCGGGGGAACGGTTCCGCCAGGGTCCGCTGGAGCGCCGTCCAGGGTTTCCGGCCCGCCGCCGCGGGGTCGAGCCACAGGGTGGCGTACGCGCGGTGCCGGAAGGTGCGCACGCCGCTGAGGCGGACGGTGAAGGGCCCGCACCGTGCGGCGGCGGCCGCCAGCAGCGGGACGGCCGCCGGGAAGTCCTCCTCCGGCACGAAGCCGAAGAGCAGGTTCACGTGCGGTGGCCAGCGGCGGATCTGGGGGTCGTGTTCGGCCCGGATGTCCTGGATGGGCGGCCACAGCCCCGCTGGCGGCAGCCAGGCGACGGCGGTCCGGGGCGTGGGGGCGACGTCCAGGAATCCGGGGGCCCCGGCGGCGCTGCCGCCGGCGGCCGGGGGCACGCTCACACCGCCATCATGCCTCCGGCCGGTCCCGCCGCGGGCCGTCAGGGACGGATGCGGGCCAGGTCCTCGCCGGCCAGGTCGGGGCGGGCGGCGAGTTCCGCGTGGACGGCCCCCAGGAGCGGAAGGCGGGCCCCGGCGGTGTCCAGGGCCAGGGCGACGTCCTTGGCGGCGAGGGCGACCGGGAAGTGGGAGCCGGCCGCGAAGGTGCGGGCGACCGCTCCCGACAGCGGGCCCTTGGCCAGCTCGCCGCGGACCAGGTCGGCGGGCAGACCGAGGGACTGGCCGAGCCGGAGCGCCTCGGACACCAGGGCCACGCCACCGATCGCCGCGTTGATCAGGACCAGCTTGAGGGCGGCCCCGGAGCCGGGGGGCCCGCATTCGGTGACCGTTCCGAGCCGGTCCAGGACCGTACGTACCGCACCGGGCAGCGGCCCGCCCGCCAGGACCCACAGCTCGCCGGTCGCCGCCCGGTCGACGCTGCCCATCACCGGCGCGTCGGTCAGCGTCACCCCTTCGGGGAGACGGGCGGCCAGCTCGGCGATGGTGTCGGGCCCCACGGTGGAGGTGTCGATCCAGTGGGTGCCGGGCCGCAGGGCCGGGAGCACGGCGTCGCCCACGGCACGTGCGGCCGCCGGGTCGGCGAGCATGGTGATGACGATGCCGGCCGCGCGGACGGCCTCCCCGGGGCTGTCCGCGAGGCGGGCGCCGGCCGCGGTGAGCGGGCCGGCCTTGTGCGGCGTACGGTTCCAGACCGTCAGCGGGTGACCGGCGGTGAGCAGGCGGCGGGCCATCGGAAGCCCCATGCTGCCGAGGCCGAGGAATGCGATCTTGTCCATGGCCTCGACGGTAGGTTCCGCCCACACATGCGACAAGCGAATGTCTAGCATGGCTGCCATGCCCGAATCACATGGCTTGTACGAGGTCTTCCTGCGGGTGGCCCGGGAAGGCTCCTTCACCGCCGCCGCCCAGGGTCTCGGCTACACGCAATCGGCCGTGTCCCGGCAGGTGCAGGCCCTGGAGGAGGAGTGGGGCACCGCACTGTTCGACCGGCTGCCGCGCGGGGTGCGGCTGACCGAGGCCGGGCGCGTCCTGATGCCGCACGCCGAGGGCGTGCGGGACCGGCTGCGGGCGGCGCGCGCCGAGCTGGCCGCGCTGCGCCGCCTCGGCGGCGGCACCCTGCGGCTCGGGGCCTTCGCCGCCGCCAACGTGTCACTGGTCCCGCGCGCCCTGGCCGCGTTCGGGGCGCGGCACCCGGGCGTCACCGTCACCCACGCGGAAGGACCCACGGCCAAGCACGTGGCGCTGCTGGCGGAGGGCGGCCTCGACCTGGCCGTGCTGAGCACGCCCGCCGGAGTCCCGCTGTCCGGACCGGAGTTGCACCACCTGCTGGACGAACCCATGTACGTGGCCCTGCCGCGCGGCCATCGGTACGCGGGGCGTCCCGTGCTGCGCCTGGCCGAACTGGCCGAGGAGGACTGGATCGAGGGGGACGTCGCCCCCGAACGGACCCTGCTGGCTCCCGCACTGGCCGCCGGGTTCGAGCCGCGCGTGGCGTTCCGCGTCAACGACTGGACCGCCAAACAGGGGTTCGTCGCCGCCGGGCTCGGCATCACGGTGCTTCCGGAGCTGGCGGCGGGGGCGGTACGGCCCGACATCGCCCTCGTACCGGTCGATCCGGCGGACCTGCCGTGCCGGAAGGTGTACGCGGGCACGCCGCGCGGGCTCGGCCATTCCCCCGCGGTCGGCGCCTTCCTCGCGCTGCTGCGGAGCGCGGCCGCCCCCAAGGACACGCCGGCGCGGAAAGCACGAGGCGGCCGGTCGCCCGGAACGCGATGAGCGATATACGGAAAGGGGAATGCGTGTCATGCGTTCAGCCGCCGAGAATTCCACCCAGGGCCATGGATTCACCAAGTAATCAAGGCTTATCTTCGAAGGATTTCGACCGTATGGTGTGGCTCGAATCGAAGGAGCCCCCTGTTGTCGCATACAAATTACCCCGCCGCGCGCGCAGTTGCGTCCGAGCGGGATTATGTGTCCTCCCTGTACGAGCTGCTCACCGAGCGGCTCACCGAGGCACGAGCACACCGGGCGAAGGTGCTGAGCGCCCCGGCGGAAAGCGTCGGCGAGGCATACGAGAAAGAAATCGCCGCCGAGCGTCTGGCCGGGGAAATCGGCCGGCTGGAGGGCGCCGAAAAGGGGCTGGCCTTCGGGCGCATCGACCGGACGGACGGCACGGCGCTGCGCATCGGGCGGATCGGACTGCATACGGAGGAGGACGAGCTGCCCCTGCTCGTGGACTGGCGCGCGAACGCGGCGCGGCCCTTCTACGAGGCGACACCGGTCCACCCGATGGAGCTGCGGCGGCGCCGGCACCTGCGCCTGGAGGGGCGCACGGTCGTCTCGGTGAGCGACGAACTGCTGGACGGGACCGCCCCGACCGACGAGGACGTCGTGGGGGACGGCCCGTTGACCGAGGCCCTGTCGGCGCGGCGTACGGGCAGGATGCACGCGGCCGTCGCGACGCTGCAGGCCGAGCAGGACGAGATCGTCCGCTCCGCCCACCGCGGGGTGACCGTGGTGCAGGGCGGGCCCGGCACCGGGAAGACGGTGGTCGCCCTGCACCGGGCGGCCTACGTGCTGTACGCGTTCCCGCGCGCCGCGGAGGAGGGTGTCCTGGTGGTGGGCCCGAACGCGCGGTTCCTCGACTACATCTCCCAGGTCCTTCCCTCGCTCGGGGAGAACGACGTGGTCCTGACGACCTGCCGGGAACTGGCCGGAGTGTCCACGGACGCGGTGGACCCGTTCGCCACGGCGCGCCTCAAGGGCGGCTCCGAACTCGCCGGCGCCCTGGCCGGCCTGCTGCGCGTCCACCAGGCCCCCGCCGGTGACTTCACGGTGCGGGTCGGAAGGGAGCCGGTTCGCCTCTCCGGCGAGGAGGTCGCCGCGGCACGCGACGCCGCCGCCGCGGCCGTTCCGGGGCACAACCCCGCGCGCCAGGTGTTCAAGGAGCTCCTGGTCGACGCCGTCACCGACGCGCTGCACAGGGACATGGGCGACCTCCTGGAGCAGATCGACGCCGATACCGAGAGGATGACGGGCATCGACCTCGACCGGTTCACGGGAGCCGCCCAGCGCCGTGCCGAGGGCGCGGCCGACCCGGGTCCGGTCCACGAGCTGGATCTGGACGCCCTCCGTGCCGATCTCCTCGACGACGCCGGCGTCGACCGGGCGGTGGAGGTGCTGTGGCCGCGGCTGGTGCCCGGTGACCTCGTGAAGGCGCTCCTGACGGACGCGGGCGCCCTCGCCGAGCACCTGCCCCGCCTGACCGCGCAGGAGCGGTCCCTTCTGCTGCGCGGTCCGGACCACCCGTGGACCGATGCGGATCTGCCGTTGCTGGACGAGGCGGCGAGCCTGGTCGACGGCCCGCCCGGGCGTACGTACGGGCACGTCGTCGTGGACGAGGCGCAGGAACTGACCGCCATGCAGTGGCGGATGATCGTCCGCCGCTGCCCGTCCAGGGCGATGACGCTGGTGGGCGACTTCGCCCAGGCGGGCCCGGTGGCGACGGCGCGCGACTGGAAGGAAGCGCTGGGCCCCCACGTCGGACCGCGGTTCCGACTGCACCACCTGACCGTCAGCTACCGCACGACGCAGGAGATCCTGGAGAGCGTCCGGGACCTGCTCGCGCGGATCGCTCCCGATCAGAAGCCCACACGGTCGCTGCGCAGCGGTGAGCGCCCCCGCACCGTGACCACGCCTGCGGACGGGCTGTTCGCCGCCGTCGTCCGGGAACTCCGTGCCCAGCGCACCGCGCACCCGGGCGAGCTGCTGGGAGTGATCTGCCCGGACACCAGGGTGCGCGAGCTGACGGCCCGGGGCATCACCGACCACGCACGCGTCGTGCCGGCCTCCGAAGCGCGCGGCCTGGAATTCGACGGGGTCGTCGTGATGGACCCCGAGGAGATCGTCGCGGCCCGCCCCGGTGGTGAAAGGGACCTGTACGTAGCCCTGACCCGGGCCACCAAGCGCCTGTGCACGATCGCCCTCCGTCCCGCCTGACGACTCGGCGTCCCCGTCGTCGCTCCCGACGGCACCCGGCGCGGTGCGGACACCGGCCGCGCGCACGGGGCCGCTTCTTCCGCCGCCGGTGACACGCCGCGCCGTGCGGGGGCCGTCGCGGCGTGTCGGTGCCCGGCCGTGACAGACTCCGCGCGGAATCCCGAATCCCGTCCCCGCGGGAGGTCCCCCGTGCCGCACCGCCCCGCCCCCGGCCACGTCCGGACCGCCGCCCTGGCCGTCGCCGCCCTGGCCCTGGCGCTCGTCCTCGCCGCCGGGACCTCCCCCGCGGCGCCCGCGCCCCCGCCGGCCGCCGGGCCGGGGGCGACGGCCGTGGCCGCGGCTCCCGGGAGCGAGACCGTCCTGGCCCGGTACGCGATCCAGTCGACGGCGAAGATCGCGGACACCGCCGCCGCCGTGTCCAGCCCCGGCTATCCGGCGGCGGGCTGGTACCCTGCCGGGTCCCGCTCCACCGTGCTCGCGGCGCTGCTCGCGGCCGGGGTCCACCCGGACCCCTTCTACTCCACCAACCAGAAGAGGATCCCGGCCGGGGACTTCACCGTCCCGTGGTGGTACCGGTCGGACTTCCTCGTCGCCGACACGAGTGCCCGTACGTACCTGGACTTCAGCGGGGTGATCTCCGCCGCCGACGTCTACGTCAACGGGCGCCGGATCGCCGATGCGAGCACGGTCGCGGGCGCCTACACCCGGCACGAACTCGACGTCACGGACCTGGTCAGGGCGGGCGCCAATACGGTGGCGTTCCGGATCCAGCCCAACAATCCGCGCAAGCGGCTCACCATGGGCTGGCTCGACTGGCTGCAGCCGCCGCCCGACGAGAACATGGGGATCGTCCGCGACGTCACCGTGCGCCGGGCCGGGCCGGTCGCCCTGCGCGACGCGCACGTGGTGACCTCGCTGGCCGTGCCGTCCCTTTCCTCGGCCGAGCTGACCGCCAAGGCCCGGGTGCGCAACGACTCGCCGGCCGCGGTCACCGCGACCGTCTCGGGCACCGTCGGCCCGGTCGCCGTCAGCCGGAGCGTCACCCTGGCCCCGCACGAGACCCGCACCGTGGTGTTCTCCCCCGCCGACCACCCGGGCCTGCGGCTGGAGTCGCCCCGGGTGTGGTGGCCCGCCACGATGGGCGGGCAGCCGCTGTACTCCCTGGACCTGACCGCGACGGTGGACGGCCTGCCCTCCGACACCGCGCACCGGTCGTTCGGCATCCGCGACGTACGGGCGCCGCTCAACGGCGACGGGGCGCGCCAGTACGTGGTCAACGGGCGCCCGCTGCTGATCAAGGGCGGCGGCTGGTCACCCGACGAGTTCCTGCGCTGGGACCCCACCTACGTCGAGGACCGGCTGAAGTACGCCGTCGACCTCGGGCTGAACGCGCTGCGGCTGGAAGGGCACATCGAACCAGACGAGTTCTTCGACCTCACCGACCGGTACGGGATCCTCACGCTGCCCGGATGGGAGTGCTGCGACAAGTGGGAAGGGGAGGTCAACGGCTCCGAGGCCGGGGAGCGGTGGGAGAGCGCCGACTACACCGTGGCGAAGGCCTCGATGGCCGCCGAGGCCGCGCGGCTGCGCCACCACCCCAGTGTGGCCTCCTTCCTGATCGGCAGTGACTTCGCACCGGACCGGACGATCGAGCAGGGGTACCTCGACGCGCTGGAGGCCGCCGACTGGACGGCCCCGGTGATCCCCTCGGCATCCGCGCGGTCCTCGCCGATCACCGGGCGTTCCGGTATGAAGATGACCGGACCGTACGACTGGGTCCCGCCCGCCTACTGGTACGGCAAGCGGGAGGGCGGGGCCACCGGATTCAACTCCGAGACCAGCGCCGGACCGGACGTACCGACCCTCGACACGCTGCGCCGCATGATGTCCCCGGCGGAGCTGGAGAGCCTGTGGAAGGACCCCTCCGCGACGCAGTACCACCGTTCCCCGTCGGCCACCTTCTCGACGCTGCGGCTGTACGACGCCGCCCTGGCGGCCCGCTACGGCGCCCCGACCGGCCTCGAGGACTACGTGCGCAAGGCGCAGCTCGCCCAGTACGAGAACGTGCGCGCGCAGTTCGAGGCGTACGCCCGCAACGCGAAGGACGCCTCCGCGCCCTCGACCGGCGTCGTGTACTGGATGTTCAACAGCGGCTGGACCTCGCTGCACTGGCAGCTGGTGGACCGCTACCTCGACCAGGGCGGGGCCTACTTCGGGGCGAAGAAGGCGAACGAGCCCCTGCACATCCAGTACGGGTACGACAACCGAGCGGCCTCGGTGGTCAACAGCCGGACGTCGGCGGCCTCGGGCCTCACGGCCCGGGTGACGCTCTTCGACCCCGACGGCACTCAGCGGTACGACCGGACCGTGACGGGGCTGAGCGTGGCGGGCGGCGGCGCGAGCACCACCGCCCTGACCCTGCCCGCGTCGGTGACGGGCCTGTCCACCACCCGTCTGGCGCGGCTGCTGCTCACCGACGGTGGGGGCCGGGAGGTGAGCCGCAACGTCTACTGGCTCTCGGCCGAGGCCGACGTGCTCGACTACTCCAGGAGCACCTGGTACCACACGCCGACCACCGCGTACGCGGACCTGACGGGCCTGAACACGATGCCGCGGACGGCCGTCGGGGCGACCGCGTCCACGACGGCGGACGGCCGGGGCCTGTCCACGACGACGGTGACGGTGCGCCACACCGGTACGGGCAACGCGCCGGCCCTGCTCACCGACGTGCACCTGCTGGGCGCGGAGGGCAGGCCGCTGCTGCCCGTCCGCTGGAGCGACAACCAGGTCACCCTGTGGCCGGGCGAGTCGGTGACGCTGACGGCGGCCTACCGCACGGCCGACCTGCGCGGCGCGGCGCCGGCCCTGCGGATCTCCGGCTGGAACACCGCGACGACGACGGTCCCGGCCGGCTGACGGGCCGGGCCCCGGCGGGGCCCGCCCCCGGGTCCCGCCGAGGGGGGGTAGGGGCCGCGGCGCGCGCGGGTTTCTTAGCGGAACGTTAGATCTGGGTGCCGGGCCTTGTCCGGCCCCGGCACCGGATCCATGCTCTGGGCACCCCCCTCATCCGGGGAGTTTCCCCTCGCCCATCAGGGACTTCCGTCTGGAGCCGCCATGGCCTCGTCCGCCGTCACGCCCGAGTCGCCGCCCCGGGACGAGCGCGGCAAACGCCGCCTCGCCCTGATCGGCGGTTCGCTCGGCAATCTCGTGGAGTGGTACGACTGGTTCGTCTACGCGAGCTTCGCGATCTACTTCGCCGACTCCTTCTTCCCCGGCGACAATCCGACCACCCAGCTGATGAACACGGCTGGCATCTTCGCGGTCGGTTTCCTGATGCGCCCCGTCGGCGGCTGGATCCTCGGCCGGGCCGCGGACCGCCACGGCCGCAAGAGCGCGCTCACCCTCACCGTCACGATGATGTCGGTGGCCGCCCTGCTCATCGCCATCGCCCCGACCTACGGCCAGGCCGGGTACTTCGGCGCCCTGGTGCTGCTGCTCGCGCGCCTGCTCCAGGGGCTGAGCATCGGCGGCGAGTACGCGGCCAGCGCCACCTACCTCACGGAGGCGTCGGCCCGCGACCGGCGCGGGCTGGGCTCGTCGTTCCAGTACGTGTCGATGACCTGCGGGCAGCTGCTGGGCCTCGGCATCCTGATCACGATGCAGCACACGCTCAGTCCCGCCCAGTTGTCGAGCTGGGGGTGGCGGATCCCCTTCGCCCTCGGGGCCCTGTTCGCGGTGGTGGTCTTCTGGCTGCGGCGGCGGCTCGAGGAGACCGACGCGTTCAAGGAGGAGTCCGCGGACGAGGACGCCCACGACGACAGCCCGCGCGGCTCGCTCAAGGCACTGTGGGAGCACCGGCGGCAGGCCGGTCTGGTGATGGCGCTGACCCTGGGCGGCACCGTGGCGTACTACACGTACACCACGTACCTCACGAAGTACCTGGTCGGCAGCGCGGGCATGGCCAAGACCACGGCCACGCTGGTCAGTTTCACCGCCCTGGCCCTCTTCGCCGTGCTCCAGCCCTTCGCCGGGATGCTGTCCGACCGGATCGGCCGCCGTCCGCTGCTGATCACCTTCGCGGTGGGCTGCACGGCCGGCACGTACCCGATCATGACGGCCCTCGGCTCCGCGGACTCGTACTGGCCGGCACTGGGCCTGTCCCTGCTGGCACTGGTGATCGTCACCGGCTACACCTCGATCAACGCGGCGGTGAAGGCCGAGCTGTTCCCGACCCGGGTGCGCGCCCTGGGCGTGGCGCTGCCGTACGCCATCGCCAACGCCCTGTTCGGCGGCACGGCCGAGTACGTGGCCCTGTGGTTCAAGAGCGGCGGCCACGAGAAGATGTTCTTCTGGTACGTGTCCGGCTGCGCGCTGATCTCGCTCGTGACCTACGTCCTGATGCCCGACACCCGCAATGCCGCGCTCAGCCGCGCCGAGGCCGAGGCCGGGGCGGGAGCGGCCGGGTCCGGCGGTGACGGCAAGCCGGCGGAGGCCTCCGCCGGGGCCGGCCGCTGATCCGCGCCGGTGCCCCGGGGCGGCGGCTCCCGTAAGCTGCTGCCCCGGCTCACGGGCACCGGTCACGCGTCTCGAGGTAACCGCCGATGCACGCACTGCTCGTCGAGGACGACGACCGCATGGCCCGGGCCCTGGGCACCGCCCTCGTACAGCGCGGGCACACGGTGCGCCGGGTGGCCCGGGCGCTGGACGCGCTGCGGCACGTCCGCGAGGCCGAGTTCGTCCTGCTGGACCTGGGCCTGCCCGACCTCGACGGGCTGGAACTGCTGCGCCGGCTGCGTACGGTGTGCGACGCACCGCTGATCGTGGTGACCGCCCGGTGCGAGGAGCGCGACATCGTGCAGGGTTTGCGGGCGGGCGCCGACGACTACGTGGTCAAGCCGTTCCGGATGGCCGAGCTGATGGCACGGATCGACACCGTACGGCGCCGCACGGGCGCGCGGGCGGGCGCCGCGGGCGCCGGCCCGGCGCGGGACCCCGGTGGGCCGGTGCGGCGCGGGGACGTCGAGGTGGACCCGGCCGGGCGCACCGTCACGGTGGCGGGGACCGAAGTCCGCCTGACACGACGTGAGTTCGACGTACTGGCCATCCTGGCGGCGTACCCCGACGAGGCGCGTTCCCGGGAGGAGATCCTGGACCGGATCTGGGGGGACGCCTTCCTCGCCGCCTCCCGCTCCCTGGACGTGCACGTGGCGGGCATCCGCGCCAAGACCGGCCGTCCCGGCCTGGTGCGTACGGTGCGCGGGTTCGGCTACCGGCTCGGCGCCCCGGACGCGGGGGAAGAGCGGGACCGGGACTCGTGAGGCGCAGGCTCCTCGCGGTGCTGATGGTGCTCATGGGGGCCGCCGCGCTGCTGCTGTGCGTGCCACTGGCCGACGCGTACGCGCGCGGGCGGACCGAACACCTGCTCCTGCAACGGCGTTCGGAGGCGGTGCGCTTCGCCGACCTCGCCGACCGGGCGGGCACGGCCGCCGACCGGGCGGAACTGTCGGCCGAGATCGGACGGTACGCCCAGCTGTACGGGGCCGGGGTGGTCGTGGTCGACGCGGCGGGGGCGACGGTGGCGCGGGCCGGCGCGGACCCCGCCCTGGACGCCCTCACGGGTGCGGGCCCGGGCGGTACGGCCGCGGCGGAGGCCCGGGACCGTGCGCTGACGGGCCGTTCCACCGACCGGCTGCCCACGGTGCGGCCCTGGGGACCGGCCCGGGTGGTGCTCGCGGAGCCGGTGGGGCGGGACGAGCGCGTCAGCGGGGCGGTCCTGCTGGCCGTGTCCACGGACGCCGCCCGGCGGGACGTGGCGGTGCGCTGGTCGCTGATCGCCGCCGGGGCGGCCGCCGCCTTCGCCGCGGCGGCGCTGGTGGCGGTGGGCATCACGCGCTGGCTGATGCGCCCGTTGCTCGACCTGGACCGGGCCGTGGAGGGGCTGACCGCCGGAAGCCTCCAGACACGGGCGGTCTCCGACACCGGCCCGCCGGAACTGCGGCGGCTGCGGCGGCACTTCAACACCATGGCGCAGGCCCTGGCCGACTCCATCGGCCGGCAGCGCGACTTCGTCGCCGACGCCTCCCACCAGCTGCGCAACCCCCTGGCCACCCTGGTGCTCCAGCTGGAGAACGTCGAGCCGCACATCGCCCCGGGCCCCGGCCGGGCCGAACACGGCCGGGCGCTCGAGGAGACCGAGCGGCTGGAGGAGCTGCTCGACGGGCTGCTGGCGCTGGCCCGGGTGGAGTCGGCGGCGCCGGAGCCGCGCGAGCAGGACGTGTCCCGGGCGGTACGGGAGCGGGTGCGTGCCTGGGTGCCCGTCTTCGAGGCCGCCGGGCTGGAGCTGACGGCCGGCGCCCCTTCCGGGGAGCTGTGGGCCCGCGCGCTGCCGGACGCGGCGGGGCGGGTCCTGGACGCCGCGCTGGACAACGCGGTGAAGTTCGTACCGCCCGGCGGCCGCGTGGAGGTGTGCGCCCGGCGGGACGGGGAGGGGTGGGCGGTGCTGCGGGTGGCCGACGACGGGCCGGGGGTCCCCGAGGAGCAACTGGGGCTGCTGCTGCGCCGGTTCACGCGTTCGCCGGCCCACCAGAACGTGCGCGGCAGCGGGCTGGGCCTCGCCATCGCGGACGAGATCGCCCGGCTGAGCGGCGGCCGTCTGGCCGTCAGCGGCACGGACCCGCACGGCCTGACGGTGGAGCTGCGCCTGCCGCCGGCGTGACACCCCGTGCCGCCGGACGGCCGGGCGGGCGCGCGGCCGTGAGCCGGCCCGGGACGGGGGCCGCCCCGGCCGCAGGCAGGCCTCGGTGGATTCGGCGACCGGACCTCGCCGCGGGCGGCCAGGCCGTTCACCGCGCGTCCGTGAGCGGCCTGGCCGAGGCCGCCCGGCCGTGGGCCCCAGCCGTGAGGGGGTCGGCCGTGGGCCGGGTCGGCAGGGTGTTCAGCCGTACACCGAGCGGTAGTAGGCGGCGGCGCCCGGGTGGAGGGGGACCTCGCCGGTCGAGATGGCGAACCGGGGTTCCAGCCGCACCCCCGCCGTCACCTCGCGCAGCAGGTCGCGCCACCGGTCGAACACCACCCGGAGCAGCGCGCCCACGGCGTCCGCGGCCACCGCGTCCCGGGCCAGGAGGTAGTTGCCGACGCCGAGGGTCCCGACGGGTCCGGCCAGTCCGTACGCCCCGGCCGGCAGGGTGACCGCCGTGTAGACGGGGCCGTGGCGCTCGCGCAGCGGGCCCGCGTAGCCGTCGAGCGGGAGGAAGCGCAGCGGTAGTTCGCGCGCCAGCGCCGTCAGCGCGGGCGTGGGCACCCCGCCGGACCAGAAGAGCGCCGCGACGGTTCCCGCGCGCAGGGCGGCCACCGATTCGGCGAGGCCCAGCTGCCGCGCGTACGCCGGGGTGGGGCCCGCGCCGGCGCCGCTCAGCCCGGCCGCCCGCAGGATGCGTCCGGCGACCACCTGTACCCCGGACCCCGCGGCGCCCGCCGCGACGGGCCGCCCGGCGAGGTCCCCGACCGAGTGCACCGGCCCGTCCGCGGGGACGAGGAGGTGCGTGTAGTTGACGTAGACCCGGGCCAGTGCCGTCACCCCGGCCGGCCGGGGAAAGGGCTCCCGCCCGAGCACCGCGTCCCGGGCGACGTCCGCCATGGCCAGGGCCAGGTCCACGGAGCCCTCGTCCAGCCTCCTCAGGTTGTCCACGCTCGCGGCGGTGTCCACCGGCACCACCTCCAGGTGCTGCCCGCTCGCGGCGGCGGCCCGCGCCAGGGCCCTGCCGAAGGCGTTGTACGGGCCACCGCGCGGCCCCGTCGCGAGCCGCAGCCGCCGCGCCGGGCCGGGGTGCGCCGCGCAGCCCGCGAGCACCGCCGCGGCCACGCCGAGCCCGGCCCGCACCAGCCGCCTCCGGCCCGTCTGTGTACCCGTCACGGCGGCAGCGTAGCCCTCCGGCGGAGCCCGGTGCCCCCGGGATGCGCACGGCGGCTCGACGCCACACCGGAACACGGCGTTCCGCTCCGCCCGGGCTCCCCCGGCGGGGCCTACCGTGGGAAGGCGGTTCCCGTCCGCGCGCCCCGTTCCGCCCGGGGCGTCGCCGGAAACGTCATGGTCGCGTGACAGGACCGCCACAACGGCGCGGCCCGGGAACTCCGGCCGGGCGCGGCGTCGTGTCCCCCCACGCGTGCCGGTGCGGGGCCGGCCGGGAAACACCGAGGAGCACCCATGCACCACACAGCAGGCCTGCGCCGCTCTGCGGCGGCCCTCGTGGCGGCCACCGCGGCCACCGCTCTGATGGCGGGCTGCGGTCCGGCCGAGGACGGGGCGGCCGGCACCCCGCCGGCACCGCCCGCCGCGTCGGTCCCGGCGAAGCCGACGCCCCCGGGCGGCTCCTCCACCGGCGGCGGGGGCGGGACGGCGCCCACCCCCTCGGCGTCCCCTCCGGGCGGCGGTGCGGCGAAGCCCTGCACGATCGACGGGGTGAAGGTCTCGGACGCCCAGCAGGCCCAGGTCCGGCCGCCGGGGACCGGAACGGGCGCCGCCGTCCTCTCGGTCACCAACACCTCGAAGCACCCCTGCACGCTCACCGGGTTCCCGACGGTCGCCGGCGCGGGCCACGGCTCGCCCGACAAGAACCTGCCCCTCTCCGTCACCCACGGCGGCAAGGCGTCACCCGTGCCGCTGGCGCCGGGCGCCCGCGCCTGGACGAAGCTCACCTTCGTCAACGTCCAGGGCGAGGCGGACGGGTACTGCGTCTCCGGTGCCACTCCCGCCGCTTTTCCGACCCTCGTCATCGGCGTCCCCGGCGCGGGCGCGCACCAGATCGCCATGGACGACGGGGTCTTCGCCCTGTGCGACGACAAGGTGACCGTGACCGCCTTCTCGGCCACCAAGCCGTCCTGACGAGGAGCCGTACCGAGTCGAGTGCGCCGGCGCGGTACCCGCGTCCGGCGCCCGCCCGCAGCGCCACGACGGCGAACAGGCTCTGGGGCGCGGCAGGTTCGGCCGGTGGAGGTCGCATCCGCGCTCGCCCCGCCCTTCGTTAGGCCCTGTCGTCAAAGTCCCGCCTGGCCCGCGGCCCCCGGCCCCGCACCCCGCCGCGTTGTGGGGCGCCCGAGTACGTCCAGTACGCGGGCGCCCCTCCGCCTTGCGATGCACGGCACCGGACGCCGCGGACCTGACCGGCGCTACTTTGACGACAGGGCCTAGGCTCCCCGGCATGGAAGCCCGTACCCCGCCCGTCCTCGTCCTGCCCGCACCCCGCACCTCCACCGGAGAACTCATCGCCCGGGCAGCGGCCTGGCGCGGCTACGAGGTGACCGACCGGGCGGCGAGCGCCGCGGGGCGCAGGGCGCACTGGTACGGCGGCCCCCGTGCGGCCGCGCGACTCGCCGGCCCGCTGGGCCTCGGGCTGCTCGAACCGCCCGACGACTGGCTGACCCGCGTCCCGGGCGCCCTCCTGCGGCGCCACGTACAGCTCACCACCCTCGCCGAGGCGCGTCAGCTGCGGGAACGGGCCTTCGTGAAACCGCCGTCGGCCAAGATCGACCTGTTGCCCGCCGCCGTCCACGAAGACGGGACCGGCCTGCCCGGCGAGCTCGACGGCTCCACGCCGGTCCTGGTGAGCGGCGTGGTGGAGTTCATCGCGGAGTACCGCCTGTTCGTCCTCGACGGCGAACTCGTCACCGGCAGCCGCTACGCCGTCTGCGGGCGCCTCGACCCGGCGCCGTTGGACGCCGGGAGCCGTTCCTTCGGCCGTACGGTCCTCGACGCCACGGCCGCTGGCCTGCCCAGCGCGGTGTGCCTGGACATCGGCCGGCTCGCCGACGGGGGCTGGGCCGTGGTCGAGGCGAACATGGCGTGGTTCGCCCACTGCTACGCCGCCGAGCCGGAACGCGTCCTGGACACGGTGCTCCGCGCCGCCGGCCCGATCGGCGCGGTCGCCGACCGGGACCGGCCGTACCTGTTGAACGGGCCGGCGGACCGCCCGGAACGGGTATGACGAGCCCCGGCCGGCCCGCCGCCCGCGGCGGGGAGGACGCGCCGTCGCTCGTGACCGAGCCGGTGACCAACGCCGGCGGGTGCACGCACCCCCGGCGGTCCGCCCGCAGCCGTCAGTGCACTTCGCCCCCCCCCGGGAGGCGTACGGTGCTGGTGTGATCACAGGAGAGACCCCGGGGACCGCGCTGCTGTTGGCGGCCGCGCCGAGGGGCAAAGGCCGGCTCATCAACGCGACGAGCGCCCTGTCCACCCTCGCCGCCGTCCCGCCCGGCTCCCTGACCCAAGCTTCGGCCGGCACCATCATCGAGCTCGCCGACCCGGTGGATCAGCAGACCGTCCTCACCCGCATCCGGGCAGCCGCCGCCGCCCCGGGGCCGCTGAGTCTGTTCCTGGCCGGGCAGCTCCACCTCGATCCCCGCCGGCACCAGCTCCACCTCGCCCTGGCCGGCACCACGTCGGCGACCGTGCGCTACACCGCTCTCCCCTGGCCCTGGCTGGCCGACGAGCTCAAGCCCCGCCGCCCGCACACCACCCGGGTGATCGTCGACCTGGTCGCCGCCCCCGACGCCTGGCAGCAGATCCGCGCGTACGGTCTCACCCTCGGCACCGGCGCCTCCCTCCACGGCCGTGTGGCAGCGCCGCTCAGCCGTCACCGGCCCGCCGAGCCGGCCTACCTGCGGGCCGTGGCCACCATCTGGCGCAGCGGACTCACCCCGCCGCTCGCCGACCTCCACGCGAAGGCCGCCTTCCAAACGGGCCACGAGGAGGCGCTGTTCCTCGCCTCGGACGCCACCGCCGCCCCCTGGCCCCGCACCGCGCCGGCCCCGGTGGCGATGGACGAGGATCCGCTGACGGTGGTCTTCGCCGCCGCGCACGCGGGACGGCACGGCGAGGCCGCCGTGCTCGCTGCCCGGTGGGAAGGGCGGGCCGTGGGTCTGCACGGCCCGGGGTCCCCGGAGGCCATCCACTGGCTGGAGGTCCGGGCCGATCTCGCCCACGTCGCCGGCGATCCGGCGGGGAGCTGCGAGCTGTGGATGGCCGCCGCCGCGGCCCGTCTTGCCCGCCGGCAGGCCATGGACGCCCCGGACGTGGTGGGCGCGGTCGACCGCGCCCACCACCAGTGGCAGCAACTGCGGGACCCGCACAGGGCTCAGGAGCTCGGCCCCGGCCTGGCCGCCCTGCGCCGCCGAGTGCCCGGAGCCCGCCCGGGCGCCGTGGAAGCCGTCCAGCGCCGGCTGGAGCTGCTGCACTCCACGCCGATGCCGCACGTTCCCGACGCCCGCGCGTAGGCGACCGGGGCGGGGTGGTGCGGCGCCCGGCCGGCGCCGATACTTCACGGGCGGAGCGGTCCGGGCACGGAGGGGGAGCGATGAGGCTGAACAGGGTGCTGCGCAGCGCCCGGAGGGGGCCGCGCGCCGGCCTGGTGGCCATGGCGGCCGTACTGGCCGCGGCCACGGCGGTGCCGGCCGCCTCCGGGCCCGCGTACGCGGCGGCCCCGTGCGGCGGCGCCACGGAAGCGGCTCCGCCCGCTCAGGTGGCGTACGTCCCGGACTGGGCCGAGTCGATCGCCGTCGACCGGCGGGGCCGGATGTTCGCCACCGCGTACTTCAGCGGCCGCGTCTACCGCATCGACGCGCCGGGCAGCGCACCGGTCGCCCTCACCGGGAACATCGGGGCCAACGGCGGGATCGTCGTCCGCGACGACGGGCGGCTCCTCGTCGGTACGGGGAACGACCTCGCGCACTCGCTGACCGGTGACCTCTTCCCCACCTCGAAGCTGCTGCGGGTGGACCCGGAATCCGGCGCGGTCAGTACGTACGCCTCCGGTCTCGGCGGGATCGACGGGGTGGCCCTGGCGCCGGACGGGACCGTGTACACCACGACGCTCGGCGGGCGGAACATCGGCCGGGTGACCCCGGACGGCCGGGTCGACCCGGCCTGGGCGCGGGTGCCGCAGCCCAACGGGATCGCCGTCTCCCCCGACGGCGGCGAGGTCTACGTCGTCCAGACGACCGTCGCCCCCGGGCTGTACCGGATCCCCGTCGGTGACCCGGCGCGTCCGCGCCTGTGGGTGTCCGCCGAGGCCGCGGAGGCCCTGGCCCTGCCGGACGGGCTGACCCTGGACGGCCGGGGCCGCCCGCTGATCGCCACGCACGCGGCCGGACAGATCTGGCGGGTGGAGGACGGCGGGCTGTGCGCCGTCGAGTCGGGGCTCCACCTCTCCACGCAGATCACCTACGGGCATGGTGGCCAGGGCTTCTCGGCCGGCCGGCTCTACCGGGCGGGTGTGGACGGGAGGATCTACGAGGTGCCGGCCGGTGCCGGACCCGCCCGCTGATCCGGCGCGCCCGGCGGGGCGCCGTCAGGTCCAGGGGAGGGTGCGCCAGGGGCTCCCCGGATCCGTGGTCAGGACGCGGTGGACGCCGAGGACCGTCTCGTACCACTCCCCGAACTCCTCCTCGTCGAAGTGGAGGCAGCGGCCGAGCACGTAGGCGGCCGAGAAGTCCTCCCACGAGCGGTAGTTGACCTGGACCAGGCGGCCCGCGCGGACCACCGCCGCCTCCGCCTCCTGGAGGGAGCACAGGCGGGCTGCGAGGCCCCAGCGGGCCATGCCGGAGGCGCGGCCGTAGTCCCAGGCCTCGACGGAGCGGACGAAGCCGCCTTCGGGGAGCAGGCCGTCGGCACGGAAACGCGCCTCGTAGCGGGCGATGCGGCCGATCAGCCGCTGCACGCCCGTCACCTGGCCCTCGATCTCCGCCGGGGTGACGGTACTGCCCTGGGTGACGCCGTCGGCCGTCAGCCTGGGTTCGGCGGCCGCCTCGGCCCGCCGGCGCACCACGTTGCCCGCGGCCTGGCGCCAGTGGTCCACCTCGACGGGTCCCGCGAAGTCGAGGGCCATGGAGCGGCGCAGCTGCAGGACGAACTCCCAGACGCCGCTGACCATGTCGGCGCGCAGCAGCTGTTCCACGGTGTCCAGCCAGTCCTGCCGGGTGGTGACGCCCCACCAGCGTTCCAGCGTGCGCTTCTCGTCGAGGTAGCCGCAGCCGTGATAGGCCATGGAGTTCCAGTAGCGGCCGTTGCGTACGGCGATGTGCGCGCCGGCCGCGAGGCCGAAGGCGACCGGGCCGCTGCGGGGGCCGCCGACCTCCAGGGTGTGGATGGCGTCCTGGGCGAGCCCGGGCCGCTCGACGGGGGCGGAGTGGCGCTGCCACAGGGCGCGGCCCTCCGGCCCGGCCGGCAGTACGCCCTCGCAGGGGCTGCCGGGGTTGACGACGAGGTAGGGCGGGTCGTTCGGGTTCCAGACCCGGGCGAACCAGCCGAGGTCGTAGCAGTTGTAGACCGGGTCGGCGGCGGGCGGCGGCAGCATGCCGCCGGTGTAGACGGCCAGGCACATGGACTGGGTCTGGGGGTTCCAGTAGGGGTGGAAGCGGGAGTTGCCCGGGTTCGCGTCGATGTCCGCCCGCGACTGCATCATGTACAGGTCCGCGCGGGCGACGAGGTCGTAGTACGCGGGCCAGTCGCCGCGCGTCCTCGCCTCGTACAGCCCTCGCTCGACCGCGCTCGGCGCCTGCCAGCCCTGCGCCGGTACCGTCGGACCGGGCAGGGCTCCTCCCTCGTGACCTGCTGTCAAACCCATGGGCAAACCCTAAAGGGTGGGCCGCCGGGGGCGGGGCGGCGGTCCCGCCGGTCTCAGTCCGCCGGGCGGGGGTCGACGGGGGTGAGGACGCCGAGCCGGTCCTCCACCGCCCGGGCGGCGTCCAGGCACAGGTCTTCCCGGAAGGCGCGTCCTACGATCTGCACCCCGCCGGGCAGGCCCGCGTACAGGCCGGTCGGCACGGCCACGGCGGGCACGCCCACGAAGCTGGTCGCGCTGCACAGCCGCATGGCCGAGGCCACGCGGTCGCGGGACGCGGCGTCGCGGGACTCCAGTCCCGGTTCGACGGGCGGTTCGGTGAAGGAGGGGCCCAGCAACAGGGGGTGCTCGTCGAGGAATTCGGCCCATGAGCGGCGGATGTTCAGCCAGGTTCCCATCAGCCGGACGAGTTCGCCGGCGGTGACGGGCGGGGTCTTCTCCATCGCCATCCGGATGTAGCGGTCGCCTCCCTCGCCCAGGAGCGTGCGCACCACCGGCCAGCTCGGGGCGAATTCGGTCACGGTGATCTGGTCGTACGCCTCCAGGGCCTCGTCCAGCCGCGGTACGTCCGCCACCTCGCGCACGTCGTAGCCCGCGTCGCGGAGGGCGGCGGCCGCGTCGGCGACGGCCGCGGCGACGGCGGGGTGGACGCCGTGCCCGCCGGGGTCGGTCACCACCGCCACCTTCACGGGGCCGGGGAGCGGGGGCCCGTACAGGGGTACCGGGACGGCCCGGGGGTCGCGCGGATCGGTGCCGGCCAGGGCCTCGTACGCCAGCCGCAGGTCGTCCACGCGGCGGGCCAGGGGTCCGTCGGTGACCAGGCCCTGGGAAGCCGGGCCGGGGTCGTCGGGGCCGAGGACGCGGTGGTCGGCGGGGAAGCGCCCGGTGGTGGGCTTGAGCCCCGCCACACCGCAGAACTGGGCGGGGACCCGGATGGAGCCGCCGGAGTCGTTGCCGAGGCCGAGTGCCGCCATGCCGGTGGCGACGGCGACCGCGTCGCCCCCGCTGGTGCCGCCGGGTGTCCGGGTGGGGTCCCAGGGGTTGGCGGTGTCGCCGAAGAGTTCGCTGCGCGTGTGCATCCCGGCCAGGACCAGGGTGGGCATGTTCGCGTGGCCGATCGGGATGGCGCCGGCGGCGCGCAGGCGGGCCACCGGGGGTGCGTCGGCGGGTGCCACGAAGTCACGGAAGCGCTCGGCGCCGAAGGTGGTCGGTACGCCCTCCACGGGGGTGGTCTCCTTGACCGTGAACGGCACGCCCGCGAGCGGCCCGAGGGGCTCGCCGGCGGCCCGTCGGCGGTCGGTGGCGGCGGCCGCTTCGAGCGCCCGGTCCGCCATGAGCTGCGTCACGGCGTTGGCGCGCGGGTTGACCTCGGCGATCCGCTCCAGGTGGCTCTCGACGAGTTCCACGGCCGAGACCTCGCCCCGGTGGACGGCTCGCGCCTGGGCGGCGGCCGGCCGCCGCCAGAAGGCTTCCTCTGTTTCCTGCATGGCCCGGGTGCTCCCCCTGCTCGTTCTGATGCGCTTGCATCGGAACCATAACCGAGGAACCGATGCAATCGCATCGGATAAAGTGGCCGCGTACGGACATCCGTACGGCGGAGGCCGCAACGGCCGGGTCGGGGAGGCGGTCGGGGCATGCCCAGGCAGGTGGATCACGAGGAGCGGCGCCGTCTCATCGCGGAGGCCGTCTGCCGCCTCGCCGACGAACGCGGGCTGGAGGGCGTCACCCTGCGCGACGTCGCCGCCGACGCGCGGGTGTCGATGGGCGCCGTCCAGCGGTGCTTCGGCACCAAGGAGGACATGCTGCTCTTCGCCCTGGGCCACGTCGGCGAGCGGATCGCCGAGCGCGTACGGGCCCGGCTGGTGCGCAGTCCGGCCCAGTCGGCCGCGTCCGCCGTGGGGCACGCCGCCACCGAGGTCGCGCTGCTGCGCGAGGAGCACCGGGCCGAGGCCAGGGTCTGGCTGGCCTTCGTCGCGCAGGCCGCCGTCAGCGCGCCGCTGGCCGAGACGCTGAGGGTGAACTACGCGGCCCTGCAGGAGACGTTCGCCCAGCTCATCGCGGAGGCCGGTGGGGGCGCCGGCCGTCCGGCGCCCCTCGATCCGCGACGGGAGGCCCGCACCCTCCTCGCCCTGGCGGACGGTCTCACCACGCACGTCCTGATCGGACACCTCGGCCCGGCGGAGGCCGAGGAGGTGCTCCACGCCCACCTGCGCGGCCTGTGGGAGGGGACGGCCGGCGGCCGGTGAAACCGCCTTTCCGGGGCCGTGAAAGGGGTCCGACGGAACGCGGACGAACAGGGCGGGAGGATCCCCGCCATGCACACGGCCGACCGGATCGACCACGGGGCGGCGGTCGCGGCGGAGACCGCCCGCTTCGCGGCCCTGCTCGCGGACGCCGGCCTGCCGGCCCCCGTGCCGACCTGCCCCGGCTGGCCGCTGGGCGACCTGGTCCGGCACACCGGGGCCGTGCACCGCTGGTTCTCGGTGCTGCTGCGCCGGCGGATCCAGCGGCCCCCGGCCGGCCGCGAGGTGGAACTGCGCCTGCCCGAGCGGCAGGACGGTTACGCCGAATGGCTGCGCGCCGGGGCCGCCGAGGCGGCGGAGGTGTTCGCCGGCACCGACCTCGACTCACCCCTGTGGGTGTGGGGTGCGGACGGGCACGCCCGGTCCTGGGCCCGCCGGACGCTGTTCGAGACGCTGGTGCACCGGGTCGACGCCGAACGGACGCCCGGGCTCGGTTCCTTCATCGACCCCGCGCTCGCCCGGGACGGCGTGGACGAGTTCCTGACCAACCTGCGCTTCGCCGCCCCGTTCGCACCGAACGTCACCGACCTGCGCGGATCCGGCGAGACCATCCGGTTCCGGTGCACCGGCACGGAGGGGACCTGGCTCGTGCGCCTGCGGCCCGACGGCTTCGGCCCGGTCCCGGACGACGCCTCGGTCCCCGGCCGGGGCCGAGGTCCGGGCGGGGGCGGCGGATCTCCTGCTGCTGCTCTACGGCCGTCTGGACCGCACGGCGCCGGCCGTGGAGGCCGCCGGGGACGGGGAGCTGCTCGGCCGCTGGTTCGCCAACTCGGCGTTCTGACAAGCGAGCCGCGCGGAGCGGAACGTGCGGATCGCCACCGGCTGTGTCAGCGTGGGAGGGCACACGCCCCGCCGAAGGGATCCTTACGTGGCGTCTCCTGGTGATCCGCCGTCCGCCACCGCCCTCACGACGGAGGCCGCTCCCCTCGCGGGCCGGCCCGTCCGGGAGGCGCCGACCGAGCTGTGGGCGCTGGGCCTGGTGATGGCCGCGGCGCCGTGCTCGGCACGCGAGGCGAAGCAGATCCTCCTGGCGGCGGCCGACCGCGCCCGGATCACCCCGGCGGAGGCGTCGGCCGCGATGGTCGCCGGCTCGCTCGGCCTGCCGGTGCCGACACGGGTGGAACGGGCCCTGCGCAGGGCGGTTCAGGCGGCCCGCACGCCACTGCCGCCGGGCACCTTCCAGGGGGTCGGGATCCTGCCGAGCCGCCTGCGGACCGAGGAGGTCCTCTCACGCCTGCGCGGCTGTCAGGCCCGCCTCGCGGCCTCCCCCACGGACCCGGGCACGCTGCGGGCCATGGACGACGTGGCATACACCCTGTGCGTCCTGATGGGACGGCCCACCACCCACGAAGCGGTCCTCGCCGCCGAACGGCACCTCTCCGCCCCCGAGTAGGGCGCCGCGCCGGTCCGCGTCAGACCGGCGGCGGGCGCCGGCCGGAGCGGACCGGACGGCCGGTCACCAGCGGACGGGGAGCGCCCGTACCCCGCGGATCAGCATGCCGGGCACCCAGCGGAGCCGGGCCTCGTCGGCGTCGCTCGCGAGGTCCGGGAAGCGCTCCAGCAGCGAGCGGAGCGCGATGCGGCCCTCCATCCGGGCCAGAGGCGCGCCGAGGCAGTAGTGGAGCCCGTGGCCGAAGGCGATGTGGCCGCGCGCGTCACGGCGGATGTCGAAGCGGTCCGGGTCCTCGAAGCGGGCGGGGTCGCGGTCCGCGTCGGCCATGGTTATCAGCACGGTGGAGTTCCTGGGGACCACCACGCCGCCCATCTCCACGTCCTCCAGGGCGAGTCGCGGAGTGCAGGTCTCGACCGGTCCGTCGTACCGGAGCATCTCCTCGATCGCGCCGTCCAGCAGACCGAGGTCCGCGCGCAGGTCGGCGAGCTGGTCGGGGTGGGCGAACAGGGCGCGCATCCCGTTCCCGATCATGTTGACGGTGGTCTCGTGTCCGGCGATGAGGAGCAGGACGCTCATGCCGATCAGCTCGGACGGCGACAGCCGGTCGCCGCCCTCGTCGACGGCGTGGATCATCGCGCTGAGCAGGTCCTCGCCGGGCTCGGCGCGCTTGGCGTCGATGAGGCCGGAGAGGTACCGGGGCATCGCCTCGTACGCCTCGGCCTCGGCCTCCGGGCTGGTGCGGGCGACCATTTCGTTGGACCAGCCGCGGAACGCCTCGCGGTCCAGTTCGGGCACGCCGAGCAGTTCGCAGATGACGGTCATCGGCAGGGGGAGGGCGAAGGCCTCCACCAGGTCGCCGCGGCGGTCCCCGTTCGCCGCCATCGCGTCGAGCAGCTCGTCGGTGATCTGCTGGATGCGGGGCGCCAGCGACTCGATGCGGCGCTGGGTGAACTCCCGGGCCACCAGGCGGCGCAGGCGCGTGTGGTCCGGCGGGTCGGACATCAGCATGTGCGCCAGCGACGGGTCGTCCTGCTCGGTGTTGATGATCTGGCCGATGTCCCCCGACCGGCGCCAGTCGCGGCTGAGCCGCGGATCCGTGAAGGCCTTGCGGCAGGCCTCGTGGCCGACGACCAGCCACAGCTCCTCGCCGTCGGGCGTGCGTACCCGGTGGACGGGTCCCCGCTCCCGGAGCGCCGCGTACACCGGATACGGGTCGCGGACGAAGTCCGGGCTGAGCTCCAGCAGATCGACCGCGGCGGGCTGAGATGCCATTTTCCATTCCCCCTGAATCGAATGCGGGCGCGGCTTCGCGCCGCGCCGTGCGTTCATCCCACAGTAGTCGCGACGTCACCCGGGGCGGCGGGCGGCCTCACCGTTCCGCATTCGCCCCCGCGCCGAGGCATTCCCTCGCCGGAAACGGGCAGACGCCCACCCGGAGATGGGAGAACACCATGATCGTTCTGGGTGTCATTCTGCTGATCGTCGGCTACATCGCCGGCATATCCATCCTGTGGACCATCGGCATCATCCTGGTCCTGATCGGCCTCGTCCTGTGGATCCTGGGAGCCGTCGGGCACGCCGTGGGAGGACGACGGCATTACTGGTAGCCGTGCCGGACCGGGCTCCGGCCGGCGCCGGACACCCGTACGGGCCGGAGGGCCCAGCCCTCCGGCCCGTACGCCGGCACCTCCCGGTCAGACCCCGGACCCGCGGTCCTCGGGCAGTCCGGTGCCGCCCATGCGCGCGAGCAGGGCACTCAGGGTCCCGACCTCGGCCGGGGCCCACTCCGGTGCGGCGAAGACCTCGGCGGCTACCTGTCCGGCGGCCTTGAGGCACTCCTCCAGCCGCCGGCGGCCGGCGTCCGTCAGGGCCGCGTAGGCTACGCGGGCGTCGCGGGCATCCGCCTCGCGCATGACCAGGCCGATCCGCTCCAGCGGGCCCAGCCCCCGGGTGACCCCGGAAGCCGTCAGCCCCAGCGCCCGGGCGAGGTCGACCCGGCGCATCCGGCCGCCCTCCGCCCGCCCCAGGTGGAGCAGGACCATGAAGTCGGCCAGGCTGACCCCGTACAACGACCCGAGACGGGAGTCGAACCGGCGCACCAGGGCCGTCTGGGCCTTCACCAGGCGCAGGGACACGTCCAGCGCATCCAGCGCATCACTCATCGCTACCTCCTTGACTCCTCAAGCATCTAGAAGAATGCTTGAGGAGTCAAGGAGTTGTCGAACATCTGGACCGCGCGGAGGGCGGTCGCGTATCGTCCTGGCGTTCCCGACACTGGAGGCTCCGACCGTGGGGCTCGTCCCTCTGCTCCTGATCAGCGGCTTCGCCCTGGTCGCGTTCGCCTTCGGCCGCCTCGCCGTCCGGCTGACGCGCCGCGCGCCCGTGTGGGCGTACGCGGCGGCTCCCCCGCTCGCCGTGATCGCCACCGGCTGGGCCATCGGCCTGCTGCTGTGGCCCTCGTACGCGTCCGCCCCCGCGGTCCTCCTGTGGTGGCTGGGCGGACTGACCGGGGCCGTCACGTGGTGGACCTGCCAGGCCCGCACCCACCGGCGCCGGCATTAGAAGACCTATCTAGGCTGACCCCCGTGACGAAGAACGCGAACGCGGGTGCGGAAGCCCACCGGGTGCTGTACGGGTGCATGGGGCTGGGCGGAAGCTGGGAGCCGGGTGCGTACGGGCCCCAGGACATCGACGCCGCCGAGGAAGCCGTACGCGCCGCCCTCGACATCGGCATCACCGCCTTCGACCACGCCGACATCTACCGGCACGGCAAGGCCGAGGCCGTCTTCGGCGAGGTCCTCGCCCGGACCCCCGGACTGCGTGAGCGCATCACCCTGCAGACCAAGTGCGGCATCCGCCTGGCCGGCCAGGACGGCGGCCAGGGCCACTACGACCTGCGCGGCCCGAGCATCGTCCGGCGGGTCGAGGAGAGCCTCGAACGGCTGCGGACCGACGTCATCGACGTGCTCATGCTGCACCGCCCCGACCCGCTCGCGGACCCCGACGCGTTGGCGGCCGCCCTGATGTCCCTGCACGGCCAGGGACTGGTGCGCGCCTTCGGGGTCTCGAACATGGGGGCCGCGCAGATTGCCCGCCTCCAGGCGCGTCTGGACGTACCGCTGGTGGCCAACCAGCTGGAGATGAGCCTGCACAGCCGTGCCTGGGTGGAAGCCGGAGTGCTGCTCAACACCCCCGACGGCGCCGGCCACGGCTTCCCCTTCGGGACGCTGGAGCACTGCCTCGACCACGGCATCCGGCTCCAGGCCTGGGGCGCGCTGGCGCAGGGCCGGTTCACGGGCCTTCAGCGGACCCCCGCCGAGCACGCCACCGCCACCCTGCTCGAGGAACTGGCGCGGAAGAAGGGCACCACCCCGGAGTCGGTGCTGCTGTGGTGGCTGATGCGGCACCCGGCGGGCATCGCGCCGGTCATCGGCACGGCCCGGCCCGACCGGATCCGCGCCTGCGGCGACGCGGCCCTGCGCCGGCCCGACCTCACGCACGAGGAGTGGTACGAGCTGTGGACCACGGCCCGGGGCGTGCCGCTGCCCTGATCACTCGTCCCTCCGGCCGGGGGCGAGGTGGGCCACGGCCTCGGCCAGGTCCTCGCACACCTCCTCGATCTTGCGGCGGATGTTGTTCTGTTCGGTGACCAGGGCCGACAGCAGCAGCCCCGTCAGGGCGGCCGCCCCGTTGAGGGCCTGGAGGTTGACCATGACCTCCAGCAGGGTGTGGTGGGCGAAGGGGCCTTCCTGCTCGATCGCCGCCCCCACGGCCAGCACGGACACCAGCAGGGCGCAGGGCGCGCTGCCGGCCAGCTGGAAGCGCACCGCGGCCCAGATGAGCAGCGGGAAGACCAGGAAGAGCAGCGACAGGGTGCTGCGGGAGGCCACCCAGGTCACCACGCCGGCCGCCACCAGCAGCGCGACCGCCTCGGCGATCCGGAAGGGGTCGCGGGGCAGCCGGGCCCCGCGCAGGACCAGCAGCAGCGGGGTCACCAGCAGTACCCCCATCGTGTCCCCGGCCCACCAGGCCGACCACACCCCCCAGAACTCCGGCAGCGGCAGGTCGCCGGTGAGGACGAGCGTCCCGGCTCCGGCGGTGGCGCTGATCAGCATCGGCAGCAGGCCGCCCAGGAAGACCAGCGCCAGACCGTCCCGCAGCCGGTCGAGCAGCGGCCGGAAACCGGTGCGGCGGAGCAGGGCGTAGGCGCACAGCGGCGCCAGGGTGTTCCCCGCGACGATGACGAGGCCGGCGGGGCGGAAGCCGCTGATCCCCTCGATCGCGAGGTACGTGCCGATGGCGATGCCCGGCCATACGCGCGGACCGAACCAGAGCAGGGCCGCGAGGGCGATTCCGGTGGGCGGCCACAGGGGCGTGACGACCGAGCCCTCGACGACCACCTGACGCAGCAGGCCGAGCCGGCCGCTCAGGTAGTAGGCGGCGGCGACCCCGAGGATCCGAAGGAGCGCTTCGGACCGGCCTCGCCATTCCACGGTGCGCACCACAGCATCAGACAACAGCCCGGCCGTCGGGGAGGGGCGTGACACGCCTGGCGCCCGGGATCAGGGGGCTGCCGCGTCGTGGCTGAGGACGAGCACGGCCGCGTCGTCGGCGTGGCCGGTGGAGTCGGCCACCTTCATCACCTCGGCAGCCAGCTCTCCGGGGTCGCCTCCGGCCCCCTCCCTGACGATCCGCAGCACCCGTTCGAGGCCCACCTCGATGGGGAACGCCGGGCCCTCGACCACGCCGTCGGTCAGCAGGACGATGGATCCGGGTTCCGTCAGCCGGCGGCGGGTCACCGCGTACCGCGCCCCGGGGACCGTGCCCAGGGGCGGGCCGCCCGCGTCCTCGGCGATGCCGTGACGGCCGGCGGTGGTGGCCCAGACGGTCGGCACGTGGCCGGCCCGGGCGCTGGCGAGGTCGCCGGTGCGCGGGTCGTAGCGCAGCAGGGTGCACGTGGCGAACAGGTCGCTGTCGAGGGAGAGCAGCACGTCGTTGGCCCGGCCCAGCACCTCGCCCGGATCGCCGACGACGGCCGCCACGGCGCGCAGGCAGACCCGGACCTGCCCCATGAAGGCGGCGGCGGCCACGTCGTGCCCCTGTACGTCCCCGACGGAGAAGGCGAGGGCCTCCTCGGGCACCCGGAACCCGTCGTACCAGTCGCCGCCGATCTCCAGGCCGTGCTGGGCGGGCGCGTAGCGGGCCGCGGTGCGCAGGCCCGGCAGTACGGGCAGGGAGCGGGGCAGCATCTCGCGCTGGAGGGCTCCGGCCAGCTCCACCCGGGCGTGCTGGAACCGGGCACCTTCCCTCGCCTGGGCGCTGAGCCGTCCCAGCATGCTCAGCAGGTCGGCGCTGTCCGGCCGATGGGGTTGACGCCACCGGGTCACGGACCCCTCCGGGGTATGCCCATGTTCTCCCTGCTCCCGCCGCGTGAAGATCCGGGCCCCATCATATTTCGGCCGGGTGGATTCCGCCGGGCGCCCGCGGCGCCCCGGCCCCGGGACGGGGGCCGCCCCGCGGTGTGCCGCTGCAACCGCCGCGGGCCGTCGCCGCGGGCCGTCTTCGCAGGCGTCGAGCGTCTTCCCGGCTCTTCGCGTCTCTTCCCGTCTCTTGCCGCAGCGGCCGCCGGGGCCGTGGGCGGCGTCGGCCACCGCCCGCCGGAGGCCGTCCCGGTGAGGGCCCGCTCCCCCCGTCCGGCACGGAGGCCGTCGCCATCCGCTGCCCTACGGAACGTCAGCGGGCCTCGGGGCGCGGCGAGATGAGGGCACCGCGGGCCGCAACCGCGATGACCGGCTTTGCGTGATCTTGCGTAAGCTCTTGATCGACTCGGACGCCCGCCCGCCCCCGCACCGTACGGCAGGCGGCCTCCGCGTCCCGGGAACCGCACCGACCGAGTAAGAGGAACAACGTGCCCCTGCCCCTGAACCGCCGTCTGGCCGTCAGCGCCGCCCTGCTGGCCACGGTGGCCGCCGTGGCGCCCGCCACCGCCGCCCAGGCCGCGCCCGCGGCCTTCCCCGGGATGGCCCGGGCGGCCACCACCGCCGCCACCCTGCCGGATCCCGACCTGGAGGCCGTGGCGCAGGCGCTGCGGAACACGACCGCCGCCGGAGCCCCCGGCGCGCTGGCCCGCATCGGCGACGGGAAGAACGTCCGGGTCGAGAAGGTGGGTGTCCGCGACACGGTCACCGGCCAGGCCATGGACCCCCAGGCCCGCTTCCGGATCGGCAGCGTCACCAAGACGTTCTCGACGGTCGTGCTCCTCCAGCTGGTGGACGAGGGGAAGATCGAGCTGGACAAGCCGGTCAACCGCTACCTGCCCGGCCTGCTGCCCGACGACCGGATCACCGTGCGGCACCTGCTGACCCACCGCAGCGGGCTGGCGGACTACACGAACGCGATGTTCGACAAGACCGTCCCCGGCTTCGAGGCCGTACGCAACAAGGTGTTCGGCTACGACGAGCTGGTGAAGCTCTCCCTGGCCGAGCCGCGCACGACGGAGCCGGGAGTCGCGTACAAGTACTCGAACACCAACTTCGTGGTCGTCGGCATGCTCATCGAGAAGGCCACGGGCCGGCCGGTGGCCAAGGAGTACGACCGCCGCATCATCAAGCCGCTGAAGCTGCGCAACACCTCGTACGTGCACCCCGACACGAGGATCAAGGGGCTGCACACGCACGGCTACCTCACGCCCGACGAGGCGGGCGCCCCGCTGGTCGACTCCACCGAGCAGACGGTGTCGTGGGCGCAGTCGGCCGGCGCGATGATCTCGAACCCGGCCGACCTCGGCACCTTCATGTCCGCGCTGGTGAGCGGGAAGCTGGTCTCGCCCGCCCTGCTGGACCAGATGCTCACCATGACGCCCACCGACGCCACGAACACCCGCTTCTACGGTCTGGGCCTGCGCCGCTACGACCTGTCGTGCGGCACGTCCGTCTACGGGCACACCGGCACCGTGCAGGGCTTCTACACCTACGCCTTCGCCACCCGCGACGGCGCGCGCACCCTCAGCGCCATGGCGAACACCTCGAACCGGGGCGCGGCGAACACCGCCCTGGGCGGGACCCTCGAAGGGGCCTTCTGCGGCAAGAAGCCGGTGAAGGCCACCGCCCGCGGCTTCGCGGTGGCCCCGGCCGAGATGGACCTGCCGGAGAACAACGCCCGATGAGAACCGGCCGCCGCGGGCTCACGGCCCGCGGCGGCCGTACGGCGGGGGCACGCGGCACACGGTCTAGGCTGGGACGGTGAACGACCGTCACGTCCAGGGGGATTCCGCCACCATGACCATCCACCGCCCCGGCCTGCCCGGGGACCTGCCGCCCGCCGAGGTCCTGTGGGCGCACTGGGCCCTGGTCGCCGTACTGGAGGCCACCACCGAGGCGGAGGGCCGCGGCGTCCACCGGACCGGGCACTGGATCGACGGGGAGGGGCTGCACCTCGACGACTGCGGCTGCACCTGGTGGACCTTCGCCCGGACGGGAGAGGACCGGTACGTGCTCTTCGGCGAGGACGAGTCGAGCGCCGTCAAGTGGCACGAGCCGGCCGTGGACATGCTGGCGGGCGGCCCGGACTGGCTGCCGTACGAGACCCTGCGCGACCTGCTGGGCGGCTGGCAGCTCGGCTGTGTCTACTGGTCCGAGAACGGTTCCTGGGTCCGGGCGCCCTACCCGGACGACCTGGACGACGACGGGCTGGACTGCGGGATGAGCCGCTTCACCGACCGCCGGAAGCTGCTGCGGCTGCTCGAAGGCGCCTGGGACGACTGCGATTGCGGAGCGGCCGCCCGACGCGCGGAGACGGCGGCGCGGCTGCTGGACGCCGCGCTGCGCCGCGAGCTGTCGCCCGGGACGCTGGAGGCGCTGGCCGGCGGCTGTTCCTGCGGCCGCTGGGACCTTCCGGCCATGCTCCGCGCGCTGCGCCTCTCCGGTCTGGCGCAGGGCTCGGGGGTGTCCGTCAGAGGGTGATCCAGTAGCGGCGCTTCGGGCCGACGAGGGTCTCCCGTACGTCTTCCAGGACGCCGCCGTTCCGCTCGATGGTGCGGGCGGACGCCTCGTTGCCGGGGTCGCAGGTGAGCAGGACCTGGTCCATGCCGAGCAGCCGCGCCTCGCGCAGCACCTCGCCCAGGGCCCAGGTGGCCAGACCGCGCCCGCGTGCCGAGGGGCGGACGCCGTAGCCGATGTGGCCGCCCGCGTCGAGGAGGAAACCGTTCAGGTAGTGCCGCAGGTCGATGGCGCCCAGGTAGGTGTCGCCCTCGGTGATCCACCAGTGGGTGGCGTGGACCCGGCCCTGCTCCAGCGGGGCCGTGCGGTCGGACCGGCGGAGCAGCTCCCCGGTCCAGTCGGCGAAGCCCTCGGGGGTGTCGACGTCGTCGGCGGAGCCGAGTCCGGCGCCGTCCATGTGGGCGTCGGGCCCCCATTCCTCCTGCGCGGCGAGCCAGGAGGAATGCAGGCGGGCGGTGGGGGCGACCAGTGCGGGCATGCTCCGGACCGTAACAGCCGGATGATCCGGCTCCGCAATCCGGCAGCTCCGGCCGCTCCGGCCGCTGCCCGCCCCGGGTCCCGCTCGCTCACCGGCCGGGACGGTAGGCCGCCCACCGGACGATCCCGAACCCCTCCCCCTCCCGGCGGACCTCCACGGCCCCCGCTCCGCCGAAGTGCGCCGGCACCACCAGTTCCCGCAGGTCCGCGGCCCGGCCGAGGACCTCGCGGCGGGTGGCCGCGGCCTGCCGGGGGTCCATGCAGAAGCAGCTGTCGCAGGACGGGGAGAGGATCTGGACCGGGCTGTGCAGGAGGTCGCCGACGAACACGGCCCGATCGGTGCCGGAGGCCAGGCGCAGCACCGACGAGCCGGGGGTGTGTCCGGGGGCGGCCTCCAGGGTGAGGTGCTCGTCGATGCGGTGCGAGCCCTCCCAGAGCACGGCCTGTCCGGCCCGGTGCACGGGCGCGACGCTGTCCTCGTAGATCAGCCGGTCGTCCTCCCGCTCTCCTCCGGCGTAACGGCCGCGCGGGCCGAAGTGGTGGTCGTCGGCCGCCGGGATGAGGTACCGGGCGTTGGGGAAGGAGGGCGTCCACTCCCCCGCGGCGCCATCGGTGTCCTGGCCGTCTCGGGTGTTCCAGCCGACGTGGTCGGCGTGCAGGTGCGTGTTGACGACGTAGTCGACGTCCTGGGGGCGAACGCCCGCCCGCGCCAGCGCTCCGAGGAAGTCCCCCTCCCGCCGGTGGAACAGCGGGGTGCCGGGGCGTTCGCGGCCGTTGCCCACGCCGGTGTCGACGAGGACGGTGGTCCCGCCGCTGCGCAGGACCCAGGTCTGCAGGGCCATCACCGCGGTGCCGTCCTCCGGGCGGAGGTGGTCGGGGGCCAGCCAGTCCTCGTTTTCCCGCCACAGCCGCTCCCCCGCGCGGGGGACGAGGCCCGCGGCGGGTCCGAAGGGGCCCTGCCACTCAACGACCCGGATGACCTCGACGTCGCCGAGCACGATGGTGTTTCCGTTCGCGTTGTCCATGATCATCACCCTAGGGAGGCTGCCATGAGCGGCTCAATGCCCGGATCGCTCTTCCGCATACGGGAGCGGCTCACACGGGAGTCCCTCGGATAGGGTGCCGCGGTGGATGTGGTGAGCGACGCGATCGCGGCGGTACGGGTGGGCCGGCCCTCGTCGGACCGGATGCGGGTGGAGGGCAGCTGGTGCGCGCGGTTCGCGGCGTACGAGGGCGCCGGCTTCCACGTCGTACTGGAGGGCGGCTGCTGGCTGCTGCCCGACGGCGGACCGCCCGTGTCGCTGGGCGCGGGTGACGCGGTGCTGCTGCCGCACGGCACGGGACACGTGATCGCCGACGGCCCGGCCGACGCGGCGGCCGTGGCGCGGGCGGTGCCGTTCGAGACGGTCGCGGAGGCGTGGCGCGGGCCCGGGCGGCCGGGCGGCGGCACGGGTGCGCTGGAGATGCTGTGCGGCAAGTACCGGCTCGACCGCAGCCGGGCGCACCCCCTGATGGCGGAACTGCCGCCCGTGGTCCACCTGCCGAACCGGGTGGGCAGCCACCCCGAACTCCGGTCGGCGATCGACCTGCTGGGCCGTGAGCTCTGCGGGCAGCGGCCGGGTGCCGGGGTCGTGGTGCCCAGCCTGCTCGACCTGCTGCTCGTCTACATGATCCGTTCCTGGCTGACGGCCGGGGGTGCGGCGGGCGGCTGGCCGGCCGTGCTCGGCGACCCGGTGGCGGCCGCCGCGCTGCGCGCGCTGCACGCCGATCCGGCCGCGCCGTGGACCAACGACCGGCTGGCCGCCGAGGCGGGCGTGTCCCGCCCGACGCTGGCGCGGCGCTTCACGGCCCTGGTGGGGCGGCCGCCGATGGCGTACCTCACCTGGTGGCGGCTGAACCTCGCCGCCGCCCGGCTGCGGAACACCGAGGAGCCGCTGGCCGTCGTCGCGCGCCGGGTGGGGTACGGCACTCCGTACGCCCTGTCGCACGCCTTCAGCCGCGAGTTCGGTACGACTCCGGGCCGGTACCGGGCCCTGCGGGCGGCGGACGCGACGCCCGCCGGCCAGGCCGCCTCTTCCGGATCTGCCTGACCCGCTCCTCCCCTGCGATGCACGCGGCGGCAGCCGGGGGAGACGCGGGCTTGACCGGCGAGAACCGAAAGAGACGACCTGGGCGGACCCCGGGGAAGCATGGCCGGAACCCGCCCCTACACTTTGTCCTTCGTTTACCCATGGCCCTCCGAACCGCGCAGGAGTCCCCGCATGCCCCACCTCATACGCCGCCCCGTCCGGACGGCGGCCCTGGCCGCCGTCTCCTTGCTGACGGTGCCCGCCCTGGCGGCCTGCGGCAGCGATGCGAAGGCTCCGGCGCGTGCGAAGCCCTCGGGGTCGGCTCCCGCCGCCACGCCCACGCAGCTGCCCCCGCTGCCCGCCTCGCTGACCGGGCAGAAGCCCGACTGGCGCGGCTGCCCGGCGCCGTCGGCGGCCCAGGGCGGCGGGGAGGCCCCGGGAGCGGCCTGGCAGTGCGCCACCATGAAGGCGCCCCTCGACTACGCGAAGCCGGCCGGCGAGACCATCGACGTGGCGCTGATCCGCAAGAAGGCCACCAACGCCGGCAAGCGCATCGGCTCCCTGGTCTACAACTTCGGCGGTCCCGGCGCCTCCGGCGTCCAGACGCTCCCGCAGGCGGCGGACGACTACAAGAAGCTGGGCGCGGTCTACGACCTCGTCAGCTTCGACCCGCGCGGCGTGGGCAACAGCGCTCCGGTGATCTGCCTGGACGACAAGACGCTGGACGAGGGCACCGGTTCCGAGAACATCCTCGACGAGGTCAAGAAGTTCACCGACGCCTGCAAGCAGAAGTCCGCCAAGCTGCTCCCCCACGTCGGCACGGCCAACACGGCCCGCGACATGGACCTGATGCGCCAGGTGCTCGGCGACCAGAAGCTCAACTACTTCGGCATCTCGTACGGCACCCAGCTGGGCGGGGTCTACGCCCACCTGTTCCCGAAGAACGTGGGCCGCACCGTGTTCGACGCGGTCGTCGACCCGACCGCGGACGAGGCTCAGGCCGGTCTCGGCCAGGCCAAGGGCTTCCAGCAGGCGCTGGAGCACGCGATGAAGTACTGCCGTGACAAATACACCGCCAACTGCCCGACCGGCCCGAGCGACGCCGAGGGCAACAAGCGGATCAACGAGCTGCTGGAGAAGCTCAAGACGAAGCCCGCCGCCACGGACAGCGGCCGCAAGCTGACCTCCGACATGGCCCTCACCGGCATCGCCGCCAGCCTCTACGACAAGGAGTCCTGGGAGTACCTCGTCCAGGGTCTGGGCGAGCTGCGGCAGCTGGGAACGGGGAACATCCTGCTGCTGCTCTCGGACAGCTACAGCGGCCGCGGTGAGGACGGGCGCTACAGCAATTCCAACGCCGCGCAGGCGGCGATCAACTGCGTCGACACCAGCCGCCGGTACACCGTCGAGGAGAAGACGGCGCAGGAGCCCGCCTTCCGCGCGGCCTCCCCGGTGTTCGGCCCGGAGATGGCCGAGGGCCTGCTCGGGTGCTCGCAGTGGCCGGTGCGCGGTACGAGCGACAAGCCGCAGGTGTCCGCCGAGGGCGCGGCCCCGATCGTGGTGATCGGCAACACGGGCGACCCCGCCACCCCCGTGGAGGGCGCGAAGCGGATGGCCGACGCGCTCGGCCGCGGCGTCGGCATCAACCTCACCGTGAAGGGCGAGGGACACGGCAGCTACGGGAACAACGCCTGCGCCACCAAGGCGGTCGACGCGTTCCTGGTCGACGGCACCGCTCCGGCCGACGGGACCGAATGCAAGTGAGCGCCCGTCCGCGCCCGTACCGACCTCTGTTCGGCTGCCGCGAAGCCGCCGCCTACACTTGTGCCGCCCGGCCCGCGGTGCCGGCTTCAGGGGAGTGAAGTCCTAAGTGAGCAGCACCAGCAGTGATGCGCCGATCTACGCCCAGCTCGTACGCGAGCGGGGCGACGTCCCCGTCCAGGTCCGGCGGGAGGCCGAGGAGATCCTCCGCCACCTGGCACAGGTGATGGCCTGGCGCCCGTCGTCGGCCGGCCTGCCGGCCTGGCGCCCCCACCAGTAGGACGGGCGGCCCGGCGGCGCGCGCGACAGCGCGTCCCGGGCCGGTCCGCCCCCCGAACCCCGCAGAAGGCCGAGAGCGCGGAGAACGCCGACGCCCCCGGGCGGCAGTGGTGCGCTCCGCCACAGCGGGACCGCCGAGTGTGGCGGCGGCGCACATCGGCACGGGACGGCGTACGTCCCTGATCCGGGGCGTGCCTAGCGCGAACACCACCGCATCCGGTGGAACGGCGTCCGCCCTCGCGGGGCGCGTGGCCCCTGGGGGCGCACCGCACGGGGTGACGAGCAACCGCGCGAACCCCGGCTACGTGCGCACCCCGCTGGTGGAGCGGCAGATCCCCGCCCAGGCCGAGGCGCACGGCATCCCCGCCTCGCGGGTGGTCGAGGAGGTGCTGCTGCGGGGCTCCGCGATCAAGCGGCTGATCGAGCCGGAGGAGGTGGCCGCGGTCACCCTGTGGCTCTGGGGCCCCCACACTGGCCACGTCACCGGCGCCTCCCTGCCGATGGACGGTGGGTGGACCGCCGCCTGATCCGGCGGCCGACGGGCCGGGCTGGTGGACGCGCCCCTTCCTGAGGGCGGCCTTTTCCTGGGCGCGCGTCCCTTCCTGAGGGCGCCCTTTCCGCCGCCTTAAGCGGAACCTAAGCTTCGCCGACGGTGCCCCGAAGCGGACGAATGTCCGTTTCCCGGTGGCTAGCGTGCTGCCCCGTACCCAACTCCCCGGTCATACAGAGGCAGGCACTCCATGGGCAGCAGCACGGGCGGACACCGGCGCAGGACGAGCGGCAGGGCGAAGGCCGCCGCGGGGGCGGGCGTGGCGGCGGCGGTACTGGCGGGCGCGGTCTTCGCGTTCACCGGCACGGCCCAGGCCACGTCCGTCGGGGCGGTGTACACCAAGTCCAGCTCCTGGAACGGCGGTTACACCGGCCAGTACGTGATCACCAACAACACCGGCCGGGAGCGGTCCGGCTGGACGCTCCAGTTCGACCTGCCGGCGGGGGTGCGGATCGGCTCGCTGTGGAACGGGACCCACACGGTCGAGGGGCAGCGCGTCACCGTGAAGCCCGCCGGCTGGAACGCGGTGCTCGCGCCGGGCGCGTCCGTGACCGTCGGCTTCGTGGCGAGCGGCGCGGGCACGCCCGGTGACCCCACCGGCTGCCTGATCGACGCGGTGAAGTGCTCGCCCGGCCAGGGCGCCACACCCCAGCCGGACGGCCGTCCCACGGCGGCGCCGACCGCGACGGCGACGGCCGCACCCACGGCCACCGCCACGGCCACCGCGAGTCCCGTGGCTCCGCCCTCCCCCACCGGGACGGCCACCGCCGCTCCCCGCGGCGGCGCGCGGTTCGCCCCGTACGTGGACACCTCGCTGTATCCCGCCCACGACCTCCTCGACACCGCGGCCAGGACCGGGGTGAAGGAGTTCCACCTCGCCTTCGTCACCGCCGGCGGGGGCTGCTCGCCGCTGTGGGGCGGGGTCACGGACCTGGCGAGCGACAAGGTGGCTGCCCAGATCGGCGCCCTGCGAGGAGCCGGCGGCGACGTGCGGGTGTCGTTCGGCGGGGCCGCGGGCCGTGAGCTGGCGCTGAACTGCGCCACCGTCGACGAACTGGCCGCCGCTTACAGGAAGGTGGTCGACACCTACCGGCTCACCAAGGCCGACTTCGACATCGAGGGCGCCGCCCTGCCGGACACCGCCGCCAACACCCGCCGCGCTCAGGCGATAGCCCGGCTGCAGAAGTCCCACCCCGGCCTGGACGTGGCGTTCACCCTGCCCGTGATGCCGGAGGGGCTGACCCAGCCGGGCGTGGCCCTGCTGGCCGACGCCGCGAGGAACGGGGTGCGGATCAGCACCGTCAACATCATGGCGATGGACTACGGGCCGGCGTACGGCGGGGACATGGGGCAGTACGCGATCCAGGCCGCGACGGCGACCCAGGCGCAGCTCAAGGGCGTGCTCGGGCTCTCGGACGCGGCCGCCTGGAAGGCGGTGGCGGTCACACCGATGATCGGCGTCAACGACGTGGCGAGCGAGGTGTTCGGCGTGGCGGACGCGACGGAGCTCGTACGCTTCGCCGAGTCGAAGGGGATCGGCCGGCTGGCGATGTGGTCCTCGGCGCGCGACCGGCAGTGCGCGGCGGGCGCCCTCGGCCACGCCGACGCCACCTGCAGCTCCGTGCTCCAGGAGCCGCTGGCCTTCACGAAGGCGTTCGCCGCGTACAGGTAGGCGCGGCACGGCCGGGGGGCTGACGCCCGTCAGGGGGCGCAGGACGGGCACAGTCCCCGGTAGGTGACCTCGGCCCCGGACACCGAGAAGCCGAAGCGTTCCCCCGCCGGGAGGTCGGCGAGCGGGTTCCCGGCGGGGCGGACGTCCCGGATGAGGCCGCAGCCGGAGCAGACGAGGTGGTGGTGCGGGTGGTGCGCGTTGGGGTCGTAGCGCTTCGCCCGGCCGTCGGTGGAGACCTCGGCGACCTCACCGAGGGCGACGAGCTCGCCCAGGGCGTTGTAGACGGTGGCCCGCGAGATCTCGGGCAGCCGGTCCACGGCCCGGGCGTGCACCTCGTCGGCGGTCAGGTGCACGTGGTCGCCGTTCAGGACCTCCGCGACGACGCGCCTCTGTGACGTCATCCGCCAGCCGCGCCTGCGCAGCCGTTCCAGCAGGTCACTCATGTCGGCTCACCTCTTCGGGTTCGACGGGGCCGCCCGGAGCCCCCGTGGGAATCCGGGAGCCGATGGGATCCGGGCTTGGTGTGCTTCTTGACTTGGACTGTGTCCATCGTAGGATCTGATGCGTTGATAGCCAAGGGACAAGAACATCCCGAAGCGGCAGGAGACAGCGAGGTGACGGGCCGGTCCGTCGTCCGGATGACGGACGGCGGGGCGAGGTCCGCCGCCGCACCCCCTGCTGTCGCACCACCGTTACCTCGCGCCCGTTCCTGAACAGCGTGATCCGCCTGGTCCGGAAGGATTTCCATGTCTGAGAACCATGACGCAGTCGTCGTAGACGCCAAAACAGAGGGCGCAGGCGGCTGCCCGGTCGCGCACGAGCGCGCCCTCCACCCCACCCAGGGCGGCGGGAACCGCCAGTGGTGGCCCGAGCGCCTCAATCTGAAGATCCTCGCCAAGAACCCCGCCGTGGCCAACCCGCTCGGCGAGGGGTTCGACTACGCCGAGGCCTTCAAGTCCCTCGACCTCTCCGCCGTGAAGCGGGACATCGAGCAGACGCTGACCACCTCGCAGGACTGGTGGCCCGCGGACTTCGGCCACTACGGCCCGTTCATGGTCCGGATGGCCTGGCACAGCGCCGGCACCTACCGGATCAGTGACGGCCGGGGCGGTGCGGGCTCCGGCCAGCAGCGGTTCGCCCCGCTCAACAGCTGGCCGGACAACGCCAACCTCGACAAGGCCCGCCGGCTGCTGTGGCCGGTGAAGAAGAAGTACGGCCAGAGCCTGTCCTGGGCCGACCTCATGATCCTCGCGGGCAACGTCGCGCTGGAGTCGATGGGCTTCGAGACCTTCGGCTTCGCCGGTGGCCGCGCCGACGTGTGGGAGCCCGACGAGGACGTCTACTGGGGCCCGGAGACCACCTGGCTCGACGACCAGCGCTACACCGGCGACCGGGAGCTGGAAGGCCCGCTCGGCGCCGTCCAGATGGGTCTGATCTACGTCAACCCGGAGGGTCCCAACGGGAACCCGGACCCGCTCGCGGCCGCGCGCGACATCCGTGAGACGTTCCGCCGGATGGCGATGAACGACGAGGAGACCGTCGCGCTGATAGCCGGCGGCCACACCTTCGGCAAGGCGCACGGCGCCGGCCCGGCCGACCACGTGGGCAACGACCCCGAGGCCGCGCCGCTGGAGGCGCAGGGCTTCGGCTGGCAGAGCACGTACGGCTCCGGCAAGGGCGCCGACACCATCACCAGCGGCCTCGAGGTCACGTGGACCACGACGCCGACCCGGTGGAGCAACAACTTCTTCGAGAACCTCTTCGGCTACGAGTACGAGCTGACCCGCAGCCCCGCCGGCGCCCAGCAGTGGGTCGCGAAGGACGGCGCGGGCGCGGGCACCATCCCGGACGCGCACGACCCGTCCAAGAGCCACGCCCCGACGATGCTGACCACGGACCTCGCGCTCCGCTTCGACCCGGCCTACGAGCAGATCTCGCGCCGCTTCCTGGAGCACCCGGAGCAGTTCGCGGACGCCTTCGCCCGCGCCTGGTTCAAGCTGACCCACCGCGACATGGGGCCCGTCGTGCGCTACCTCGGCCCCGAGGTGCCGGCCGAGACCCTGCTCTGGCAGGACCCGCTGCCGGCCCGCACGCACGAGCTGATCGACGCCGCGGACGTCGCCTCCCTCAAGGAGCGGATCCTCGGCACCGAACTGACCGTGTCCCAGCTCGTCTCCGTGGCCTGGGCGGCGGCCTCCTCCTTCCGCGGCAGCGACAAGCGCGGCGGCGCCAACGGCGCCCGCATCCGCCTCCAGCCGCAGGCCGGCTGGGAGGTCAACGAGCCCGACCAGCTGGCCACGGTGCTGCGCACCCTGGAGGGCGTCCAGGAGTCCTTCAACTCCGCCCAGACCGGCGGCAAGCGGGTCTCCCTGGCCGACCTGATCGTCCTCGGCGGCTGCGCCGCCGTGGAGCAGGCCGCCAAGGACGCCGGGCACGACGTCGAGGTGCCCTTCACCCCGGGCCGGGTCGACGCCTCGCAGGAGCAGACGGACGTCGAGTCCTTCGCGGCGCTGGAGCCCACCGCCGACGGCTTCCGCAACTACCTCGGCAAGGGCAACCGCCTCCCGGCCGAGTACCTGCTGGTCGACAGGGCCAACCTGCTCAACCTGTCCGCCCCCGAGCTGACCGTCCTCGTCGGCGGCCTGCGCGTCCTGGGCGCCAACCACCAGCAGTCCCAGCTGGGCGTGTTCACCGACGCCCCCGGCACGCTGACCAACGACTTCTTCGTCAACCTGCTCGACCTGGGCACGACGTGGAAGGCCACCTCGGCGGACCAGAACACCTTCGAGGGCCGCGACGCCGCCACGGGCGCCGTGAAGTGGACGGGCACCCGCGCCGACCTCGTCTTCGGCTCGAACTCGGAGCTGCGGGCGCTGGCGGAGGTGTACGCGAGCGACGACGCCGGGCGCAAGTTCGCCGAGGACTTCGTCGCCGCGTGGCACAAGGTCATGGAACTGGACCGGTTCGACCTGGCCTGAGCGGCCTGAGCGATCCCGATCACGACGCCCGGGCCGGCCGGCCCGGGCGTCGTGCCGTCCCGGTACGGGCCTGCCGTCCCGGGACGCTCGCGCCCAACAGGGCGGAAATCGTTGGGGATCGCCGCTGAAGTATCCCGCCGCGTCCGGTAGGTTTCTGGAAACTCATTCCAATTCTGACGGGGCTGACGTGTTAGAGCTGAGGGGAAGCGGGGCCGAGCCGCTGGACGCGGAGGACCCGCGGCTGATCGGGCGCGCGGCACTGGCGGGCCGGCTGGGCGCCGGCGGCATGGGGCGGGTGTACCTGGGGGTCCTGGACGGACGGTACGTGGCCGTCAAGCAGCTCCTCGCCTCCGTCGTCGGTGAGGACGAGGACTTCCGGCGCCGCTTCGGACACGAGCTCGACAACCTCGCCCGGCTGCCGCGGAAGGTCACCGCCCCGCTGCTCGACAGCGACCGCACCGCGAATCCCCCGTGGTTCGCCACCGCCTACATCCCCGGCCTCACCCTGCGCGAGGCCCTCGCACTGCACGGCGGCCCGCTGCCCGCGCGGGCCCTGTGGCTGCTGCTGCGGGAGGCCGCCGAGGGCCTGGCGGCGGTGCACGCGCTGGACATGGTGCACCGGGACCTCAAGCCGTCCAACATCATGCTCACCCTCGACGGCCTCACCCTGATCGACTTCGGGGTCGCCCGGGCCGCCGAGCAGAGCCAGCTCACCCGGACCGGGATGGTGGTGGGCACGCCCGCGTACATGGCGCCCGAACAGGCGTCGGGGGCCAAGGCGTTGAGCGGAGCCACGGACGTCTTCGCGCTGGGCTCGGTGCTGGCGTACGCGGCCTGCGGCCGGCCGCCCTTCGGTGAGGAATCGGGCCACGGCGTGCTCTACCGCATCGTCCACGAGGAGCCCGACCTGGCACCCCTGCGGGAGCTCGACCCCGACCTCGCGGAGGTCGTGGCCGCCTGCCTCTCCAAGGACCCCGCGCACCGTCCCACCGCCGCCGAACTCCTCGAACGGGCCTCCGCCCGGGGCCCCTTCGAGGCGCCCCTGTGGCCCGAAGCGGTCACCGGGCGACTGGCCGAGCGGGCCGCGTTCGCCGCGGACGTGCAGGAGATCGACGTACCGACGCTGCCCCTGGGCGGCGGGAAGCCTGCCGCGGGAGCCGAGCCGCCGGCCACCCGTCCCGAACGGCGCCGCCGCACCCGGGTCTTCCTCGCCGTGCTCCCCGTCGTCGTGGTGGCGGGCGGCACGACCATCGCCGTCCAGTACCTGCCGCACATCACCGTCCCCTCCCGGGCCGGGGCGCAGCCCTCCGTGCCCGCTCCGGGCCCGGGCACGCCCCAGGGCGGCACCGCTCCGTCGGCCGCGCCGTCCGGCCCCGTGCCCTCGGGGGCGAGCGGCAGCCCGTCCGGTCCGGCGGCGGCCTCCCCGGGGCAGTCCCCGGCGCAGGGCCAGAGTCCGGGCGCACCGCCGGCCCCGCCAGCCGGGAACGGCGGGACGGGCACGGGCGCGGGACCCGGCACGGGCACGGGCCCTGGCCCCACGGCCGGCACGCCCGACAATCCGGGCGGCTCCGGCACCCCCGGCGGAGGCGGATCCTCGGCGGCCGCGCCTCCCCCCGCCTCCGGCACCCGCCACTACCGCAACGGCAACAACGGGAAGTGCGTCACCCAGGTCTACGGCTCCTCCGACTACGGCGACTGCTCCGACCCGACGGCCCGCTGGACGGTGCGGAGCCAGGGCGACGGCAGTTTCAAGCTGGTCAACCAGCAGACGGGCGGCTGCCTCTACGGCAACATGCTCGGCCAGGCCGTCTTCGTGGGCGACTGCGCCCAGGACACCGCCCGCACCTGGCGCACCGGCTCCGGTGGCACCCTGCGCAACGTCTACAACGGCGGCTGCCTCGACCTGGGACTGAGCAGCGGCCTGGTCGCCAACACCTGCAACGGCAACGCCTCACAGCGCTGGGCACCCCAGAGCTAGGCCTGTCGTCAAAGCAGCGCCGGTCAGGCCCGCGGCCTTCGGTGCCGTGCATCGCAAGGCGGAGGGGCGCCCGAGTACTGGACGTACTCGGGCGCCCCGACAACGCGGCGAGGTGCGGTGCAGGCCGCCGCGGGCCAGGCGGGGACTTTGACGACAGGGCCTTAGGGGGCGTACCTGGCCGTATCGGCTCGAAGCACCCTCGTGCGCGGGTACGCGCACGCGTACAGTCCGTGCTGCCCCATCCCCGCCGGACAGGAGAACCGCCGTGGCCACGCACGCCGTTACCGGGCCGCCCGCCCAGGAGGAGCCCGCCGGAGGGGGGCTGCCGGTGCCCGAGCTCGACGCCGCCGAGGTCGGGCGGTGGCGGGCGGGCGGGGGCGGGCTGATCGAGCTGCTGGCACTGGCGCGTGAGCGGTGCGGCGGGGTGGCCGCCGTCCGGATCGGGCCGGAGCCCACCGTGCTGGTCACCGGGCCGGAGGCCGTGCAGCACGTGCTGGCCCGGAATCCGGAGCGGTACGTCAAGCGCTCCCACCGGGCCCGCCTGCTGATCGGCGACGGGGTGCTCGCCGCGACCGGGGAGGCGTGGAAGCGCCAACGACGGCTGCTCCAGTCGCAGTTCACCGGTACGGGCATGCGCCGGTACGAGCAGCGGATCGCGGCGGCGGCCGGTACCGCCGCCGAGCGCTGGGCCCGGTTCGCGCGTACCGGGGAGACCTTCGACGTCGGCGAGGAGATGCGCCGCTTCGCCCTGGACACCATCTGGCGCGCGCTCACCGGCCACCCCCTGGACGCCCGCACCGCGCGGGAGCTCGCTTCCGTGGCGGCCGTGGTGGCGGCGCTGCCGAGCCTGCCCGCCGACGAGGTGGAGGCCCGGGGGTCGGTGGCCGCCGACCTGGCCCGGATCGACGCGGTCGCCCGGCACGCCGTCGCCGCCGCCCGGGACCGCGAGACGGGCCCGGACGGGCCGGGGCTGCTCCAGGTGCTGGTCGACGCCTCCGCGACCCACCCCGAGTACACGGACCGGTTGCTGCGCGACGAGCTGGTCACGCTGCTGGTCGCCGGCCACGAGACCACCGCCACCACGCTGACCTGGCTGTACCTGCTCCTCGACCGCCACCCCGCGGCCCGCGAGGAGGCCCTGGCCGCAGGGCCCGAGGGCTCGCCGGAGCGCCGGGAGGCCCTCCAGGCACTGGTCAGCGAAACGCTGCGGCTCTACCCGTCGGCCTGGATCCTGCCCCGGCACGCGGCGGAGGCCGACACCCTGTCGGGTCACGCCGTCGCGGCGGGGACGGACCTGCTGGTGTGCCCGTATCTCACGCACCGCGACCCGCGGCTGTGGCCGGACCCCGAGCGCTTCGACCCGGGCCGCTTCACCACCCCGGGCGGCCGGCCCACGCAGCCCGGCGCCTACCTGCCCTTCGGCATGGGCCCGCGCGCCTGCCTCGGCACGCAGTTCGCGCTGCGCGAGTCGACCGCCCTGCTGGAGCGGCTGCTGCCGCTGCAGGCCCCGGTGTTCGACTCCGTCCCGGCCGGGGCCGCGTACAGCCTCACGGTGCGTCCCGACGGCCCGACCCCCGCACGCCTCGTCCCCGCGGTGTGACGCGGCCCGGGCAGGGCGACCGTCCTGCCGTGGCCGGACGGGCCCCGGCGGAGGGATCCTGGTAGGACGAGGCCCCGGGAGGTCAGGAGGCAGGCCATGTCACACGCCGAGGAGTGGAAGGTCGGCGTCTACCTCGTCGAGGAGGACGGCACGACCAAAGCCAGGGCGGTGCTCGAGACCGGGAAGGCCACGATGGTCGGGCGGGGCCGGGCGCGCTGCAACCCGCAGGACGTGGACGTCCCGGCCATCGGTGACGAGCTGGCGGCGAGCCGGGCGATGCGCGACCTGGCCGGGCAGCTGAGCCGGGCCGCCGACCGGGACCTGGCGGCTCTGGGCGCCGTACCGGAGGCGCCGCGCACCGGGTACGGCTGGCCGGACGACTCCGGCGACGGACGGTAGGCGGGGCGGGGAGGACCGGCTTCCCCGCCGCGGGGAAAGCGGCTGCGGACGCGCGGGGCGGGGCCGCGTGCCCCGCTCGGCGCGCCGCCATGCGGGGGTGCCACCCTCCCGGCGCAACGGGAGGCCGTGCGATCGCCCGGCGAGTTAGGCTCGGACGCAGTGGCGCACGAGAGGGATGGTGCACATGTGTCGATGGCTCGCCTACTCCGGCTCACCGATGCTGCTCGACGCCGTCCTCTACCAGCCCGAGCATTCGCTGATCAACCAGAGCCTGCACGCGCGGATGGGGGTCGAGTCCACCAACGGCGACGGCTTCGGCATCGGCTGGTACAGCGCCGACGGCGACGGGACCCCCGCGGTGTTCCGGGACATCGGCCCGGCCTGGAACAACCAGAACCTGCGGGAGCTGGCCTCGCACGTCCGCTCACCGCTGTTCTTCGCGCACGTCCGCGCCTCCACGGGTTCGGCGATCCAGCAGACGAACTGCCACCCCTTCCGGCACGGCCGCTGGCTGTGGATGCACAACGGCGCGATCACCGACTTCCGCCGCCTCCAGCGCGATCTGTGCATGGCCGTCGATCCGGCGCTGTTCCCCTGCATCGAGGGGTCGACCGACTCCGAGGTGATGTTCTACCTGGCCGTCACCTTCGGGCTCGACCAGGACCCGCCCGGGGCGGTCGCCCGGATGGTGGGTCTGGTGGAGCGGCTCGGCAAGGAGCACGGGGTGGCCGACCCGCTCCAGATGACGGTCGCCGTCAGCGAGGGCACACGGGTCTGGGCCTTCCGCTACTCCAGCCAGGGCCGGTCCCGTTCGCTGTACTACAGCAGCAGGGCCGAGACGGTGCGCCAGCTCTACCCGGAGCTGCCGTACCTGCGCGAGGTGTCCGACGAGACGCGGCTGGTGGTCTCCGAGCCCCTCGGAAGCCTGCCGGGCGTGTGGAACGAACTGCCCGAGGCGAGTTATGCGGTGGTCCCGTCGGAGGGCACCGAGGACTACCTGCCGTTCATCCCCGAGCTCCCCTGACCCCTGTGGGGTGTCGGACTCGTCGCGTCGCGCGGCCCCGGCCAGATCCGAAACTCTAGTTCTTGGGGCCGAGGAGGCGGACGAGGGCGTAGAGGAGGCGGACGTACGGATTCCAGCGGGCGGGGCGGGCGATCGTCCCCGCGGTCGCCAGTTCGGCGCGGTCCAGGCCGTCCTCCAGCAGCGCGTCGTGCAGGGGGCGCCAGACGAGGGGCCAGCCCAGGCGCGAGAGGCCGGTGGTCCTCATCGCGAGGGTGTGCCGCAGGACCGTGTGCTCCTCGTCGACGGGCAGCACGGCGAATTCGTGGAAGCCGTGGAATCCGCGCGGCCCGCCGAACGTGAATCGGACCCAGGTGCCCGGCACGTACGCCGTGACCCGGTAGCGGACCGAGCCGTGGCCGCCGGCCGAGCCCACGGTCAGGCCGCGGTCGAACTCCATCGGCGGCCAGGCGTGCGGCCACAGCCGGTCCCCCGCCCCCTGGGACACGGTGTCAACGAGCGCGCCCACCTCACTCCCCTTCGCCGGCAGCAAACGCTCGTGCACGTTGTAGACGCCCATGCGTCGGTCCTCCCGTCACAGTATTAGAGAGTTCTCTCTAATAAATTGGAGGGTACTCTCTGATTCATGGCGAGACCACCCCGCTTCGACACCGACCAGATCCTCGACGCCGCCGTCCGGCTGGCCGCCTCGGCCGGACCGGGCGCCGTGACCGTGTCCGCCGTCGCCCAGGCGATCGGGGCGCCGAGCGGCTCCATGTACTACCGGTTCGCCGGGCGCACGGCCCTGCTCGCCGAAGTGTGGCTGCGCACCGTCGAACGGTTCCAGGAGAGCTACTCCGCCGCCCTCGGCAGCGACCCCGACCCCCGACGGGCCGCCCGCGCGGCCGCCCGGCACGTCGTGGCGTGGAGCCGCGCGCACCCGCAGGAGGCATCGCTGCTGCTCCACGGGCCCGAGGAGTTCGGCCGCGCCGACTGGTCCGAGGAACACCGGGCGCGTGCGGACCGGGGCAATCACCGCGTCTTCGGTACCGTGCGCGCCCTCGCCGCCGCCCTCGGCGCGACGGACGCCCAGGGCCACGAGCGCGTCACCCTGGCCATGGTCGACGTGCCGCTCTCGGTCGTCCGCCGCCATCTGCGCGCCGGCGGACCCCTGCCGCCGCACGCCGAGGACCTCGCCGAGGAGTGCGCGGCCGCGCTGCTCTAGGCCCTGTCGGGCACGCGGTCAGCGGTCGTCGCTCTCCCGCTCGGGCCGCGGGTGGGAGCCCGGCGGGTAGGGGCGGGTCTGTTCCTCGCGGCCGAGGCCCGGCCGTTGCCGCTTGGCGAAGCGGCCGCCGCCCTCCTCGTCGGGGCCGGTGTCCCCGGCCCTGCCGGTCTCGGCCTCATCCGCCGGACGGCGCGCCGCGCCGTCGCCGCTCTCGCCGGCCGGCCCGGAGGATGTGGACGGCGCGGACCGGTGGGGCTGCCTGTGCTCGCTCATATCGCACTCCTAGGTCTTCTCGGTCTTTTCGGTCTCCTCTGTCTTCGTGAGCCGCTCGGTTCTCGCGGTCCCGGCCCGGCGGATCAGCCGCACCGGCCGCACCAGTGCCGGAGCAGCAGCCCGATGCCGACGAGCGTGACCGCGTAGGACACGGCGAAGGCGCAGATCAGGGCGGGTGACGAGGTGGCGGCCGCCAGCGGCAGCAGGACGAGCGAGAGGACGACCGACGCCCAGACCGCGCCCGGGAGCCTGCTGCGCGGTTCCTCCGGCTCGGCCCGGCGTTCCGGAGTGCCGCGCCCGTCGGGGAGGAGCTCCGCTCCGACGGTCATCACCCGCCGGAACCGCGGGTCGGTCCGCAGGGTCCGTTCGATGGCGGTCAGGGACCTGCGTTCGCTGCGGGAGAGTGCGTGCCCGGCCATGGTTCCTACTCCTCGGAGGTGTAGCGCGTCCGCGCCCACAGCGGCAGTGCGAACCAGCACAGCAGGTACCAGGCGACGACGGCGGAAACCAGCCAGGGCACGACCGTGTCGGGCGCGGCGACCCGCAGGACGAGGAAGAGGGCGGAGGTGCAGGTGGCCAGCAGCAGGACGATGCCGGCGAAGGTGAGGCGCGAGGCCCAGACCACCGCCTTGGGCTTGATGCGGCGACCCGAGACGATCCGGTGGAAGGAGACGGGCCCTATGAGGGCGCCGGTGGCCAGCGCGCCGAGGACGACCGTGGCGACGTAGACGGCCTTGTCCATGTCGGCCAGCCCCTGGAAGTGCGGCGTGAAGACGACGGTCAGCAGGAACCCGAAGAGGATCTGCACCCCCGTCTGGGCCACCCGGATCTCCTGGATCAGCTCCTGCCATTGACGGTCCGCCCGCTCGTCCGGGCTCTCGTCGCGCCCCTGGGGCGTCTCTCGCGACATACGGCCTCCTCCGCTCCACCCGCCGCCTGCCCGAGGACGGCCCGGCCAATCCTCCTGAGCGGCGGGATGACCGGAAGACCCCCCGGAATGCAGCACTCCGCCCTATGCCCTACTGGCCGGTAAGGGCAGGGGGGCGACCGTTTCTCCACATGGTTTTTCTGCACCCTTTACCCGATCCCAGGATTTCGATCATGTGATCGGGGTCACAGGGGTATTTCCTGGACAGCCAGATGTCGATCAAGTTTCGATATGGCCTGCGGCGCCGACGATCTCGGCTCCGCGACCACGGGGGAATTTCCCGAATCTTGTCGTTGGCAACGGCGCTTAACGAGGGGTGGGGGCGTGTCAGTGATCCTGGCGTGCGCACGAGGAAGCTTCATGACGTCCGTACGAGCGGACCGCAACGCGGCAGGCCGATGCTGAACCGCCTGCTGCCGCCCGCCGGCCCGGCACGCGTCCTGACCGGCATCACCCTGGTGCACACCCTGGGGCAGGGCCTCTGGATGGCACTGAACGCCATCTTCGCGACCGCCGTGCTCGGGCTCTCGCCCGGGCGGTTCGCCCTCGGCGTCGGTGTCGCAGCCGGTATCGCCCTCCTGGTCAGCACCCCGACCGGACACCTGGCCGACCGCATCGGTCCGCGCTCGGTGCAGATCTGGTCCTTCATCGCCCTCGGTCCGCTCACGGCGGCCCTGCTCGCGGTGGAGGGCTTCACGGCCTACCTGCTGGTGGTCAGCGCGCAGGCCGTCGCCTACAGCGCCAGCCGCAGCGCCCGCATGGCCATGGTCGCCGGACTCGTGCCGCCGCAGGACCGGGTCTCGGTCCGTGCCTACCTGCGGGCCACCAGCAACGTCAGCGTCTCGGTGGGAGCCGCCCTCGCCGGGCTGCTGCTCGCCGCCGACTCGGTCTGGGCGTACAAGGCGGCCGTCGCCTTCAACGCCGCCACCTATCTGGCGACGGGGCTGCTCACCCTGATGCTGCCCGCGGTCGCTGCCCAGCCGGCCCGCCCCGGACCGGCCCTGAAGGTGCTGCGGGACCGCCCGTACCTGACGTTCGTGGTGCTGGACGGCCTGCTGTCCATGCACAACCTGCTGCTCGACGTCGTCCTGCCGCTGTGGGTGCTGCACCGCACCGACGCACCGCGCTGGATGATCGCGGCGATCCTGCTGACCAACACGGTCGCCGTCGTCCTCCTCCAGGTCAGGGCTGCTCGCGGCACCGACGAGCCGCGCGCCGCGGCGAGGGCCTCGCGGTCCGGGGCGCTGTGCCTCGCGCTCGCCTGCGTGGTCTTCTCCTTCAGCGGCGGGACCTCGGCGACGCTGGCCGGAGTCCTGCTGCTCCTCGGGGCCCTGGCCCACGTGCTGGGCGAGATCCGCCAGTCGGCGGGCAGCTGGGGCATGTCGTTCGCGCTGGCGCCCGAGCACGCCCAGGGCCAGTACCAGGGCACGTACGCGATGGGCTCGGACATGGGCAAGATGATCGCTCCGGCGCTGCTGACCTGGCTCGCCATCGAGCACGGGAGCCTCGGCTGGCTGGCCATGGCCCTCGGGTTCGCGCTGGCCGGAGCCGCCATGCCGCGCATCGCCGACCGGGCGCTCAGGAGCCGGGAGGCCGCCCCCGAGGCCCTCCCCGCCTGACGGGGGTCCCGCCCGCCCCTTCCGCCCGCCGCCGATTCCGGTTCTTCCCGCCCACTTCCCGCCATTCCCTGCCTTCACGGCCCTTCCGGCCTTTCCGTCCGGTTTTCCGCCGTTCCTTTACCCGTTCCTGTTCCGGTGTTTTTCCGCGCCGTCACCCTTTACCGCATTCCGGTCCGGGCGATGACGCGCGCGTACGAATGACCCGCTGCGGAGAAATCCGATTGCGCGGGGTCCGAAGATGTGCCGTGCGTGTATTCGGCATGTCCGCCGCACGGCCGGCGAACGAAATGCAAACGAGGGGACCATCACTGTGGGCGACATTTCCGCCGACTCACCGCAGGCCCTGCAACTGCCCGTGCGGGACGCCGGGCAGGGCGCCGACGGCACGGGCCGGGGCACGCACTCCTGGCCGGGCACCGTCCCGGCGCCGGGCGGGACGACCGCCGGGGCCGGGCCCGCCGACCTGTGGCACGCCGCGTTCGCCGTGCTCCTGCACCGCTACAGCGGCCAGGACGACATCGTGCTGGCCCGGGCGGGCGGCGCGCACGGTACGCCGCCGGTCGCCGTCCGCTCCGTACTCGCACCGGAGCCGACCCTCCCCGCCCTGGCGCTCGCACTCGCCGGCGCGTACCGGAAGGCGGCACGGGAGGCCGCGCCCGGCACGGTGGCCGACCTCGGCGACGGCCTGCGGGCGGGCTTCCTGGAGTCCGACGGCACCGCCCCCGTGCCCGGGGGTTTCGCGCTCCTGCTGGAGGCGCGGACCGGGCCGGACGGCCCGCTGTTCACCCTCCACTACGACCGGGCCCTCTTCCCCGGAGCACTGATCGCGCGGATGGCCGCGAACCTGGACACCCTGCTGGCGGACGCGGCCGCCCGCCCCGGGGTTCCGGTGAGTGACCTGGCCCTGCTGTCCGGGCCCGAGGCCCACCGGCTGCTCCACGGGTTCAACGACACGGCCCGCCCCTACGACCGGGACACCCCGCTGCACGCCCTGGTGGAGGCCCAGGCCGCCCGGACCCCCGACGCGCCCGCCGTCGCGTGGCGGGACAGCGTACTGACGTACCGCCGGCTCGACCGGCAGGCCAACCGGCTGGCCCGGGCCCTGGCCTCCCACGGGATCGCGCCGGGTTCGCGGATCGGGCTGTCGCTGGCCCGCACGCACCGCAGCGTCGTCCTCCTGCTCGCCGTCCACAAGGCGGGCTGCGCGTACGTACCGCTCGACCCCGCCTATCCGGCCGACCGGCTGGGCGCCATCGCCGCGACCGCCGACCTCGCGGCGGTCGTCCACGACGGCGAGGACGCCCCGGCCTGGCTCGGTGACGGTCGCGTGCGGGCCCTGCCGTGGCGGGAGCTGTGGGAGAAGGCGGAGACGGAGGACGAGAGCGCGCCGGACGTCACCGTCGACCCGGCCTCCACCACCCACCTCATCCACACCTCCGGCTCCACCGGCCTGCCCAAGGGCGTGGTGATCAGCCACCGCAACGTGGTGGCCCTCCTCGCCTGGGCCGGGGAGACGTACACGGCCGAGGACCTGCGCCGGGTGCTCTTCTCCACCTCGCTCAACTTCGACCTGTCCGTGTTCGAGCTGTGGGCGCCGCTCACCCGGGGCGGCTGCGTCGTCGTCGTGGACAACGTCCTCGCCCTCACGGAGGACGAGGGGCTGCTCCCGACCCTCGTCAACACCGTGCCGAGCGCCCTGAACGTCCTGCTCCAGCGCGGCGCGGTGCCCTCCTCCACCCGCGTCCTCAACGTGGCGGGCGAGCCGCTCTCCCGGGAACTGGTCAACGAGGCCTTCGCGTCCACCGGCACCGAGCGGCTCTACAACCTCTACGGGCCCTCCGAGGACACCACGTACTCCACCTGGAAGTGCTTCACCGGCCCCGTCGACGGAGCCCCCACGATCGGGGTTCCGGTCCACAACACCACCGCCCACCTCCTGGACCCGCTCGGCCGGCTCGTCCCGCACGGCGCCACCGGCGAACTCCATCTGGGCGGCGACGGCCTGGCCGCCGGCTACATCAACGACCCCGAGCGCACGGCGGCCTCGTTCGTCGCCGCACCGGCGCACCTCGGCGCGGTGCCGGGGGGACGGCTCTACCGCACCGGCGACCTGGCCCGGTGGACCGAGGAGGGCGAGCTCCACTTCCTCGGGCGCAAGGACAACCAGGTGAAGGTGCGCGGCTTCCGGATAGAGCTCGGCGAGATCGAGGCGACGCTGCGCGGGGTCGTGGGCCTGCGCGACGTCGCGGCCCTGGCCGTGCGCACCGGCGGTGACACCCGGCTGGTCTGCTACGTGGGCCTGGAGGGCGACGACGTCACCGTCGAGGCAATGGCCGCCCATCTGCGGGCCAAGCTGCCGCACTACATGCAGCCCGCCCGGATCATCGTCGAGGAGCGGCTGCCGCGGCTGCCCAACGGCAAGGTCGACCGCAAGTCCCTGGCGGCACGGGACATCGAGTGGGGGCCGGGGCCGGCGGCGGCCGGGCTCACCGGTGACGGCCCGACCGGCCCCGACGAGGCGGAAGTGGCGGGGGTGTGGGCCGACCTCCTCGGTCTGACCGAGGTCTCCCCCGGCCTGGACTTCTTCTCCGTGGGCGGGCATTCCCTGCTCGCCACGCTGCTGGCGGCGCGCCTGTCCGACGCGGCCGGCCGGCCCGTCCGGGTGGCGGAGGTCTACCGCCACCGCACCCTCGCCGAGCAGGCCGCGCTGCTGCGCCGCACCCGCGAGGAGGCCGCCGGGGCCTCCGCCTCCGGGGCGGCGGCGGGGCCGGCGGAGCGGCGCCGCGCCGTGGCCGACACGCTGCGGGAGTCCGCGCGCGGGCACGGGGTACCGGGAGCCGGCGCCGCCGTGTTCCTCGACGGCACCCTGGAACTGAGCTACCACGGCGTCACCGACACCGCGTCCGGGGCCCCGTACGGTCCCGGCACGCGCCAGCGCGTCACCTGCGTGACCAAGCCCATGCTGGCCTTCGTCGCCCTGCGGCTGGTGGACCGGGGGCTGCTCGGCCTCGACCAGCCGCTGGACGAGCTGCTGCCGCAGGCGTTCCGGCGCCGCGACGGCGGCACCGTCAAGGTCACCCTGCGGCACCTGCTGTCGCACACCAGCGGAGTCGACGACTCGTACGAGGTCTGGCACGACACCGGCCTGCCGGACCTCGACAGCTACATCGCCACCCTGCCCGCCTACGGCCAGCTGTTCGAGCCGGGCGAGGTGTTCGCGTACTCGGCGGTGGGCACGTCGATCGTCGCAGCGCTGATCGAGAAGCTGCTCGGCATGCCCTGGCGGCGTGCGGTGAACGAGCTGATGCTCGCCCCGCTCGGCATCCGGGAGGTCCCCGAGACCCTCACCGAGGACGGCCACTACGGGGACGCCGTCTCCGTCGGCTACGTGTGGACCGAACGGGTCAAGGGCTACGTACGCCACGACCCGCCGCCGCAGACCATCGCCGACGACGCGGCCGGCTCGTTCTCCGTGTGCCTCACCCTGGAGGAACTGGCGCGGATCGCGATGCTGGCCGTCGGCGACGGGGTCGCCCCCGGCGGGGAGCGCCTGCTGTCGGCCGGGCTGGCGCGGGAGATGCGCACGCCCCAGATCCCCGTCCCCGGCCACCACTTCATGCACGCCTGGGGCCTGGGCTGGCTGATGTTCGGGCCGTCCGCCTTCGGCTTCAACTCCAACGGCAGCGGCCACCACAACTTCATCCAGATCTTCCCCGAGGAACGTTCCTTCCTGCTGCTGCTCGCCAACGCCTACCCGGCCTTCGGTCTGTACGAGGACCTGCTGCGCTCCCTCACCGGCGAGGGGCTCATCCGCACCGGGCGCCCGTTCGAGATGGAACTCGACGACTGCGCCGGCGTGTACGCCTCCGACGGCTACCGGCTGGAGGTGCTGCACGGCGCGGAGCACCTGCGCTACGCGTACTCCGAGCGGCAGCCGGACGGCGCGTGGCTGTGCCTGGACGAGGGCGACCTGGTGCTGTCCGGCGCCGGCGGCTTCAGCTCGATGTCCGAGAAGAACATACTCGCCGGTTCGATCTCCTTCATTCCCACCCCCGGTACCGCGGTCCCGGGATTCGTCCGCATCGGCCAGCGCTTCGCGAGGAAGACACGATGACAGACCCGATCCACCCCCCACACCCGTCCGCGCCCGTCCGGCACGTGGTCTTCGTGACCTGGAAGGCCGGCAACGCGCCCGCGTTCGAGGCGGCCAAGCGGCTCGGCCACCACGTGACGCTGATCCGCTCGCTGCTCATGGAGCAGGCGCAGAACATCGACTTCGACGCCTCCCCGTACGCGCGGTTCGTCGACCGGGTCCACGTCCTGAAGGACGCCACCGACCCCGTGGCGCTGCGCTCCCTCGTCCTGGAGGTCCACCGGGAGCGGCCGGTCGACGGGTTCGTGGCCACCGTCGACGCGCTGGTGGTCCCCGTCGCGCGGATCGCCGAGGAGATCGGGGTGCCCTTCACCGACGCCGGCGCCGCCGAGGCGGCCAAGCAGAAGGACCGCTGCCGGGAGATCCTCGCGGCGGCCGGCGTGGACACCACCCGGTACGCGGTCGTCTCCGGCTTCGAGGAGGCCGCCGCGTTCGCGGCCGACGGCGGATACCCCGTCGTCGTCAAACCGGCCCGGGGTTCCGGCAGCGAGGGCGCCCACGTGGTCGCGGACGGGGAGCGGCTGGCAGCCGTCCTCGCGGACGCCCCGGACGACGCGTACGCGGCCGGCATCCTCGTCGAGGAGTACCTGAGCGGACGCTTCGTCTCCGCCGAGATCGGCCTCGTGCACGGCCGGTTCCTGCGGCTGGCCGTCAGCGAGCGGTCCACCTGGCACCGGCACGAGGCCCTGGAGACCGGCACCACGATCCCGGCGGGGATCTCGCCGGAGGAACACGACCGGGTGATGCGGTTCGCCGAGGAGGTGGTCGGTGCCGTCGGTCTGCGGCTCGGCGTCTTCCACGTGGAGGTGATGCTGGGCGCGGACGGCACGCCCCGGCTGATCGAGCTGAACCCCCGCATCATGGGCTCCTGCCTGCCGAACCTGTTCCGGCTCGCGGGCGGCGGTGACATCTTCGAACTGCTCGTCCGGATCCACCTGAACGAACCGATCGAGCGCGGCCCGACGGTCTTCGACGCGTACGCGACGGTCCGCTGGTTCGGCGCCGCCGACCGGGTGGCCACCCCCGAGCGGGTGCCCGACCTCGGCTGGGCCGCCGAGGAGTACGGCGACAGCCTGCACTCGCTCACGGTCCGTTTCCCCGAGGGCGACACCCTGCTGCCCTGCCGGGGGAACCTCGGCAACTTCGGCGAGGTCCAGGTCGTGCACGCCGACCGGGAGACGTCGATCCGCATCGCCGAGGACATCGTCGGGGGCATGGCCGACCGGCTCGGCATCGAGGTGACGAGGTGAGGACGACGACCACGACCGCATTCTTCGACCAGACCCGCCGGCAGCTCGCCCGGCTGGGCCTGCCGGACGGGGACCCCCAGCTCACCCCCGACTCGGACGCCGTCTTCGCCGACGGCGGGCACTTCCGCATCGAGGTGCCGACGGTGAACTCGGTGGCGGCCGCCGAACGGCTGCTGCGGGAGAGCCGGCGCCGCGGATTCACGATCAACCGCATCACCGAGACCCGCGGCATGTACCGGCACACGGCCAGGGAGATCGGCGAATACGTCGCGCTCGGCCAGGAGTTCGGCGCCGAGGTCCTGATGTCGGTGGGCCCCCGCGCCACGAACGACATCGGTGCCGGGGCCCAGACGCCCGAGGGTGCCCGGATCGGCTACCGGCTGCGCGGCCAGGAGCAGATCGTGCGCGCCGTCGAGGACGTCAAGCGCGGGATCGGCCTGGGCGTACGCGGGTTCGTCGTCTACGACGAGGGCCTGCTGTGGGTGCTGGGGCGGCTGCGCACCGCCGGTGACCTGCCGGCCGGGATCCACCTGAAGGTCTCCGCGCACTGCGGTCAGGGCAATCCGGCGTCCGCGCAGATGCTGGAGATGCTCGGCGCGAACAGTTTCAACCCGGTGCGCGACCTGACGCTGCCGATGATCGCGGCGTTGCGGCAGGCGGTGACGGTTCCGCTGGACCTGCACGTGGACAACCCGCGGTCCTCCGGCGGGTTCATCCGCACCTACGAGGCCCCGGACATCGTCCGGGTGGCGTCGCCGGTCTACCTGAAGACGGGCAACAGTGCCCTGGAGGGCCACGGCGTCAGTCCTTCCCCCGTGCAGCTGGACGACATCCTGCGGCAGGTCGAGCTGGTCACCGAGTTCGTCGGCCGGCACCACCCCGGGGCCCGGCAGAGCCGCGCCGGATCCGCCGCGCTCTCCCTCGAAGCGGCGGGGAGCGTCCCCGCCCCCGCCCGGACGGAGGTGTGAGCCATGTGCCGCATCCACGGCTGTTTCGGCGGGGAGCCCGCGGGCCGGGACGTGCTCGACGCCGTCTCCTCGGCGATGTTCGAGGGCGGGCCCGACGCGCAGACCGTCCGGCGCGGTGACGGCTGGGCGCTCGGCAACAACCGGCTCGCCATCCAGGGCGTCTCCGCCGGCGACCAGCCCTTCGTACGCGGCGCGCTGTGCTGCGTGTTCAACGGCGAGATCTACAACCACCGGCAGCTGCGTGCCGAACTGGCCGCGCACGGTTACTCCTTCGAGGGCGACTGCGACGGTGACGTGCTGCTGCCGCTGTACGAGCTGTACGGCGACGCCTTCACCAGCCGTCTGGAGGGCATGTTCGCCATCGCGGTCGTCGACGAGCGCGAAGAGCCGTGCCTGAAGCTCTTCACCGACCACGCGGGCATGAAGTCGCTCTACTACTACGTGTCCGCCGACGGCCGCCGGCTGTGCTTCGCCTCCGAACTGCGGGCGCTCTCCCGCTTCCCGGACTTCCCCGACGAGCTCGATCCGCTCGCGGTCGACCGCTACCTCGGCGGGAAGGCGGTGTGGGGACCGGGCACCGTCTACACCCGGGTCCGCACCCTGGAGCCCGGCTCGGTGCTGCGGTTCGCGGACGGGCGCCCGGCCCTGACCCGGACCGCCCTGGAGCCCGCCGAGCCGGACTGGCCCGGCGGGGTCGCGACCGTCGACGCGGCGGCGGACCTGCTGGACGGACTGCTGCTCACCGAGATGGGCCGCATGCTCGACGCGGACGTGCCGGTGTGCGTGATCACCAGCGGCGGGCTCGACTCCAGCTACACCACCGCGCTCGCCGCCCATCTGGTGTCCGACGTGGCCTCGTTCAACATCGCCTACCGGGGTGACTGGCCGGCCGACGAGCGCCACTACGCCGCGGAGGTGGCCCGGCACTGCGGTACGGAGCACCACCAGGTGCTCCTCGACCCGGCCGGGTTCCCCGAGCTCGTCGAGCGGTTCACCCGCCACCTGGACCAGCCGAACAACGCCCCGCACAGCCTGAGCACCTTCGCCCTGTTCGAGGCCGTGCACGACGCCGGGTTCAAGGTGGCCCTGACGGGCGACGGGGCCGACGAGCTCTTCGCCGGGTACGCCCGCTTCGTCAAGGCCGACCGGGACGGCGACTCCGCCTGGCACCGCGCCTACCAGGACACGATGGCCGTCGCGGGCACGGCGTCGCTCGCCCGGCTGTACACGCCCGGCTACCTGGAGCACGTCCGGGCGTCGGGGGGCCACTTCGGCGACCGCAGCGGCGACGAGCTGGCGCGGCGGGCGGGCGCGGGCGGGCACGGCAGGCTGGAGACGCTGCTGCGCTACGACCAGGCCGAGCGGTTCCCGTACTACATCCTGCGCCGGGTCGACCATCTGAGCATGGCCCACTCGGTGGAGGCCCGGATCCCGTTCCTCCAGCCGTCGGTGATGCGTCTGGCGCACGCGCTGCCCGCCGGCGTCAAGGTGGCCGGGGACACGGTGAAGGCGCCGGTGGCGCGGGCGGCGCGGCGCTGGGTGCCCCGGAGCGTCATCGAGCGGCCCAAGCAGCCGTTCACCCTGCCGGTCGCGGCGATGATCCGGCCCGGCGAGGCGCTGTACGACATGGTCGGCGACCTCCTCCTCGGCCCCGGCGCCCGCTGCCGCGACTACGTGCGGCGGGACGCCGTCCACGAGCTGTTCCGCGCCCAGACCGAGAGCCCGGGGGCGCACGCCGCCGAGCTGCTCTGGTCCCTCCTGGTCCTGGAGAGCTGGCTCTCCGCCCGCGGGCTGACCCCCGCCCCCCTCCACCCCTAGGAAAGAGACAGGACATGACCGACACGCCCGAATCCCGGCCCGCCATCACCTCGCTCCTGGCCGGCGTCACCAAGGACGACATCCGCCGCGACCCGTTCCCGCACATCGTGATCAGCGACGCCCTGCCCCAGGAGCTGTACGAGGCGCTGGCGAAGTCGATGCCGACCGCGGAGTACATCGGCGAGCGGATCGGCAAGCCGATCACCTCGAACGAGCGCTACAACTACATGTCCGAGATGGTCCTGGCCGACGACACGATGGCGGCGGTGTGGAAGGACTTCGTGACCTACCACTCCTCCCCCGCCTTCTACGAGGAGTTCCTCGACCTCTTCCAGGAGGACCTGCTCGCCAACCTCCCGGACGCCGAGAAGCTGGTGGGTCCGCTGCGCGAGCTGCGCGTCGGCCGCCGCAACCGGGACGGCTTCGAGACGCACGACATCCTCCTGGACTGCACGGCCGTCATCAACTCGGCGGTCACCGGGCGTCCTTCCGCGTACCGGGGGCCGCACGTGGACAAACCGCACAAGCTCTTCGGCGGGCTGTTCTACATGCGCCTTCCCGAGGACGACGCGACCGGCGGCGACCTGGTGCTCTACAAGTACCGGCCGGGCGCGCACAAGTTCCGCACCAGCGCCTCCGAGTACGGTGACAACCGTTTCGACATCGACCCGGAGTACGTCGAGGAGGTCACGACCGTCCCGTACCGGAGCAACACCCTGGTGCTGTACCCGATCAACCCGCTGGCCCTGCACGGGGTGTCGGTGCGGAGCCTGACCCGGCACCAGCGGCGTTTCGTCGCCCTCGTCGGGGACCTGCCCCGTCAGCTCTTCGACCTCGCGCTCTGAGAAGGAGGCAGCAGTGATCCCCTTCGACCAGCGCACCGGTAAGATCTGGTACGACGGCGCCCTCGTGGACTGGGCCGACGCCAGGCTCCACGTGCTCAGCCACGGACTGCACTACGCCTCCAGCGTCTTCGAGGGCATCCGCGTGTACGGCGGCGAGGCGTTCATGCTGGAGGAGCACATCGCGCGCCTCGGCGCCTCGGCCCGCATCCTCGACTTCGAGCTCGAGTACGGCGAGGACGTGCTGTACGAGGCCACCCGCGCGGTGATCGCCGAGGCCGGCCTCAGCGAGGGCTACGTCCGCATGAACGCCTGGCGGGGCTCGGAGATCATCCAGACCGCCGCGCTGAAGACGTCGGTGCACACCTCGGTGGCCGCGTGGGAGCTCCCCGCGGGCTACTACGCGGCGGAGGACGCCGTCGACCAGGGGATCTCCCTGGTGACGGGCCGCTACCGCAGGCCTTCGCCGGAGTACGCCCCGGTCAAGAGCAAGGCCGCCGGCAACTACATGATCGGTACGGTCAGCAAGAACGAGGCGCTGCGGGCGGGCTTCGACGACGCCCTCCTCCTCGACGACCGGGGGAACTTCGTGGAGGCGACCGGGGCGCACCTGTTCTTCACGAAGGGCGGGGTGCTGTACACCCCGACGACCCGCTGCACCATCGACGGGATCACCCGGGCGTGCGTGCTGGCGATCGCCGAGCGGGAGGGCATCGAGTGCGTGGTCGCCGATCTGGCCCCGGCGTTCGCGGGCGAGGCCGACGGCGCGTTCCTGTGCGGGACCGCGTGTGAGATCCTCCCCGTCGGCCGCCTCGATGATCATCACTACGACGTCGCCGGCAACGCGGTGACACGCAAGATCGTCACGGCCTACCAGGAGCTGGTCCGGGGGCGCGCGGAGCTGCGCGCCCCCGGCGGACGGGCCCGGTAGCAAGCCGTCGCGACGGAAAAGCAGGCCCCTTGGGGGCCGCAAGAGCAAGGGCACGTGCATGGGAGCGGTAGATGCTCTGGAAAAACTCGCACCGGTGGTGCTGGCCTTCGGATGCGGGGTCGTCCTGGCACGGCGGAAGGTGGTGCCGGCCGAGAGTTCCAAGGTCTTCGCGGACTACGCGTTCCTCTTCGCCGTGCCCTGCTTCCTCTTCGGGAACATCTACCGCAGTGATCTGGGGGCCCTGTTCGACTGGCGGGCCATCAGCGGTTACGCGGCCGCGGCGTGCGCCGCGGCCGCGCTGATCGGGGTCATCGCCTGGACCGTGGGCGTACGCGATCCGCGGGGTGTGGCGCTGCGCATCATGGCCGCCGTCCAGGTGAACACGGCCTACTTCGCCGTGCCGGTGTTCATCATGCTGTTCGGGAACGCGGCGCCCATCTTCCCGGTGCTGCTCTTCCAGGTGTGCGTGCTGTCCCTGATCGTCATCTCGATCATGGAGCTGGGCCGGCCGGACCGGGCCGGGAGTCCCGCGCGGCGGCTGGGATCGGCCGTCGCCGCCTCGCTGATGACCCCGGTCGTGATCGCCTGCAACGCGGGCATCCTGCTCAACCTGCTCCCCGTCACCGTGCCCGGGGTCGTGCTGGACAGCTTCGCCTTCGTCGGCGACAGCGCCTCGCCGGTGGCGTTGTTCGCCCTCGGCCTGCACCTGGGCGGAAGCGGGATCAGTGTCCGGGGCACCACCCTGGAGGAGATCTGGATCATCGGCTTCAAGTGCGTGGCGCTGCCGCTGATCACCTTCGCGATGTGCCGTTACGTCTTCGGGGTGGAGGGCGAGTGGCTGAGCTACCTCGTCCTGATCGCGGCGATGCCCGCGCCGCAGAACCTCTTCATCTTCGCCCAGCGCTACGACGTGGGGGTCGACATGTCGGCCTCCCTCGTCATCAAGAGCTCGGTCCTCGCGCTGCTGCTGCTGCCCCTGTGGACGCAGCTGGTGGCCCGGCCGGCCTGAGCCCGTCAACCGTCGGAGCCCCTCGGACGAGGGGCTGTTCACCCACGCCGTTCCTTGCACCATTTGCGTGGAAAGTCCCAGAAAGGCAGAACCGTGACGCAGACCGCGCAGCCCACCAGGATCTCCGTCGAGCAGGTGGCCGGCCGCATCGGGGCCGAGATCTCCGGGGTCGACCTCGGCCAGGAGCTCGACGAGGCCACGGTGGCCGAGATCCGGCAGGCCGTCCTGACCCACCGGGTCGTCTTCTTCCGCGGCCAGGACATCACCCACGCCCAGCACATAGCCTTCGGCCGCCGCTTCGGCGCGCTGACCCGGCGGCCGGGCAAGAAGCACGGCGTGCACCCCGAGGGGCACCCGGAGATCCTCACCGTCGACCCGAAGGCGGACACCGAGCGCTACGGGGCCGACTTCGAGGAGCACTACCGCCGCAAGTGGTCCTCGCCGCTGGCCGGCTGGCACAGCGACCTGACCCAGGCCGTCAACCCGCCCAGCCTTTCCATCCTGCGGGCCGAGCGGACCCCGGCCTTCGGCGGCGACACCCAGTGGACCAACACGGTCGCCGCGTACGAGGGCCTGTCGGCACCGCTGCGGGAGCTCGTGGACGGGCTGACCGCCGAGCACGCCTTCTTCACGGCCGTCCACCTGCGCCACTCCGACGCGCGGGACCGGGAGATCCTGCGGATCTACTGCGAGGACCCCCAGGTGGCCGTCCACCCGGTGGTGCGCGTCCACCCGGAGACCGGCGAGAAGGCGCTGTTCGTCAGCCCCGGTTCGACGACCCGGATCACCGGCTTCACCGAGCTGGAGAGCCGCCACCTGCTGGATCTGCTGTTCCAGCACCTGACGAGCGCCGAGTACACCGTCCGCTTCCGCTGGGAGCCGGGCAGCATCGCCTTCTGGGACAACCGCAGCACCTGCCACTTCGCCCCGACCGACTTCGCCCACCTCGACGTCGACCGGGTCATGCACCGCGTGACGGTCCTGGGGGAGCCCGCGCAGGGTCCGGACGGTTTCGTCTCCCAGCTCGTGGAGGGCGAGCCGATGCGGGCCTGGTAGAGGGCGCGTCCCGGCGGGGATAGAGCTCGGGCCACGGACGTACGACCCCGGAGTGCCCCATGAGCCCCAGTGCCGCCGATGCCCCCGCTCCCCCGCCCCGTCCCGGGGGCGGGGGCCCCGGCGGGACTGCCCCGGACGGAGCCTCCGTCTCCCGCCGGGAGTTCGACGCCCTGTTCGACGCCGTCCGGACCTGGGGCCGGTGGGAGGACCCCGGCCGCGGCGCCTTCAACGCGGTGACCGCCGACCACGTGCGCCGGGCCGCCGCACTGGTCCGGTCCGGCACGGTCGTGCCGCTGGGGCGGCCCTGGGACACCGTCCCCGGCCCGGACAACGCGCGGCCGGCCCTGCACCACATGACCGACCTCGGCGACGTGGAGCCCCCGGAGCCGTCCGCGTACAAGGACTTCCTCGGCGCGGACTACCACGGCAAGGCCGTCAGCCATCTCGACGCGCTGGCGCACATGGGCTACCGGGGGCGCCTCTACGACGGGCGCACGGCGCGCGAGGAGACCGGCGCCGGGGGCGTCCGCTTCGGCTCGGTGGCGGCCCTGGGCCCGCTGGTCACCCGGGCCGTACTCCTGGACCTGCCCGCCGTCCTCGGGGTGCCGTGGCTGGAGCCGGGGCACGCGGTGCGGGCGCGGGACGTCCTGGCCGCGGAGGAGGCGCTCGGCGTGACCATCGGCGACGGCGACGCGGTCCTGCTGCGCTCCGGACGCTTCCGCCGCCGGCGGGAGAAGGGCCCGTGGGACCCGGCCACGGGCAGCGCGGGCTGGCACGTGGACGCCGTACCGCTGCTGGCGCGGCGGGCCGTCGCCCTGCTCGGCGCCGACGGGGACAGCGACGTACGGCCCTCACCGGTGGAGGGCCTGCACTCCCCCGTCCACACGCTGGCGATCACGGCGATGGGGGTCCCCCTGCTGGACAACCTCGACCTGGAGGCACTGTCCGCCGCCTGCGCCGAGGCGGGCCGCCATACGTTCATGCTCGTCGTGACCCCGCTGAACGTGCCGGGCGGCACGGGATCCCCCGTCAATCCGGTCGCGGTGCTGTGACCGGACCTCCGGCGGGCCGCCCCCACCCCCACACCCGGGCAAAAAGTGAGGAATATACTCAAATCGGGCCATCGAGACTACTGCGGCGAGGGAAGTGGTGCACATGGGGGTCGTGGACGACCGCACAAGCACCGGCCCCGTGCAGTCCCGTGACCGGTTCCTGCACGGCGGGTCGGCCGAATCGGTCGTGCGGAGCGTGCGCGGTCCGATCCTGAGTTCCTGGCAGCGCAGCATGGTGCTGGGGCTGTCGCCGGACCAGACCGAACTGCCGTTCACCCAGGACTTCGACGCGGACGGTCCCCTCGTCCGCGCCGCCACACCCGTACTCGACCGGCTGGCGTCGATCTTCGCGGGCAGCCGGATGAACATCTGCCTCGCGGACGGCCGCGGCACCGTCCTCGAACGCCGCTTCGGAGACAGGTCCCTGCCCGGCCGGCTGCCGCCGATCCAGACGCAGCCCGGCTTCGTCTTCGCCGAGCGGGTCGCGGGGACCAACGGGATCGGACTGACCCTAGCGGAACGGCGGCTCGTCCAGGTCAACGGCGCCGAGCACTTCGCCGAGCGCTCCCAGTCCAGCGCCTGCACCGCGGTGCCCGTCCGCGACCAGCTCAGCGGGCACATCGAGGGCGTCCTGTGCCTGGGCTACCCCTGCACGGACGCCGACCCGGCGCTGGCCGCGGTCGTGCGCCGGGCCGCCGAGGCCATCGAGCGGCGGCTGATGGAGCAGAGTTCGGCGCGCGAGCGCGGCCTGCTCCAGGCGTACCTGGAGGCCGGGAGCCGGTCCCGGGCCCTCGCCCTGACCCGGGGGGACGCCCTCGACGGGCACCCGGTCACCCTGGCGGAGCTGCTCCTGAGCGAGCTGGAGCAGAGCGACCACACGACCCTCAAGGAGAAGGCCACCGAGCTGCTGTGCGGCGCGCACCGCGCCGCCGCCGAGGTGCCGCTGTCCCGCGGGCGGCGGGTCACCCTCGTGAGCCGGCCCGTGACGAGTGCGGACGGGGTGGAGGGCGTCGTCGTCGAGGCGCTGCTGCCCGACGAGGACGAGCACCACGCGCCCCCGCCCGCCCACGCGGCCCGCCCGCCGTCCGGGACGGCCGCCGCCCCCGCCGGGGCCGCCGGCCCGGGTGGCCGTGCCGTCCGGGGGCTGGTGCTGGTGGGCGAGCCGGAGGTGGGAAGGTACGCCGTCGCGGCACGCCGGCGCCTGGAGCTGCTGGCCGAGGCCAGTACCCGGATCGGCACCACGCTGGACGTGGGCCGCACGGCCCGGGAGCTGGCCGAGACGGCGGTCCCGGGGCTGGCGGACTTCGTCACCGTCGACCTGCCGGAGTCGGTGCTGCGCGGTGAGGAGTCCGGCGACCCGACCGGCGAGCTGGTCCGCACCGTGGTCCACGGCATCCGCGACGACTGCCCCTTCTACCCGGCCGGCGAGCGGGTGGAGCTCCGCCCGACCACGCCCCACATGCGCGCCCTGGCCACCGGACAGGCGGTGCTGGAACCCGATCTGCGGGCCGCCTTCGGCTGGATCGCCCAGGACGCGGAGCACACCGGGCTGCTCCTCGCCCACAACGTCCACTCCCTGATCGCCGTCCCCCTGCTCGCCCGCGGCGTCGTCCTGGGCGTCGCAAGCTTCTACCGCTCCCGCGACCCCGCCCCCTACGGCGACGACGACCGCTCCCTGGCCCAGGAACTCGCCGCCCGCGCCGCCCTGTGCATCGACAACGCCCGCCGCTACACCCGTGAGCACACCCTCGCCCTGGCCCTCCAGCGGAGCCTGCTCCCCCACGGGCTGCCCGAACAGAGCGCCGTCGAGGTCGCCCACCGCTACCTGCCCGCCGACACCGGAGTGGGCGGCGACTGGTTCGACGTCATCCCCCTGTCCGGGACCCGCGTCGCCCTCCTCGTCGGCGACGTCGTCGGCCACGGCCTGCACGCCGCGGCGACCATGGGCCGGCTGCGCACCGCCGCCCGGAACTTCGCCGAGCTGGAACTGGCCCCCGACGAGCTGCTGACCCACCTGGACAACCTCATGGTGAGGCTGGACCGCGAGGAGGGCGGGGACGATCCGGCCCTGGGCCGTACCGCCATCGTCGGTGCCACCTGCCTGTACGCGGTCTACGACCCGACCACGCAGCTGTGCACGATGGCCCGGGCCGGCCACCCGCCGCCCGCCCTGGTACGGCCCGACGGCACCGTGACCTTCCCCGACCTGCCCGCCGGCCCCCCGCTGGGCCTGGGCGGTCTGCCGTTCGAGTCCGCCGAGCTCCGCCTCCCCGAGGACAGCCGGCTGGTCCTCTACACGGACGGGCTCCTCGGGGACCGCCACCGCGACATCGACGTGGCCCTCGGCGAGCTGCGCCGCACCCTGACCGGCCACCCCGGACGCTCCCCCGAGGACACCTGCCGGGCGGTCCTCGACGCGCTGGCGCCCGAGCACCCCGCCGACGACATCGCGCTCCTGGTCGCCGGCACCCGCGCCACGCCCGCCGACCGGATCGCCGGCTGGGAGCTGCCGGCCGACCCGGCCCGCGTCTGCGACCTCCGCGCCGCCGCCATGGGCCAGCTGAGCCGGTGGGGCCTGGAGGAGACCGCCTTCGCGGCGGAACTGCTGCTCAGCGAGCTGGTCACGAACGGCATCCGGTACGGCGGCGGCGGGCCCGTCCGGGTACGCCTGATCCACGACCGCACCCTCATCTGCGAGGTGTACGACACCAGCGGCACCGCCCCGCGCATGCGCCGGGCGGCCGGCACCGACGAGGGCGGCCGGGGCCTGTTCCTCGTCGCGCAGCTCGCCCAGGCCTGGGGCACCCGCTACACGCCGGACGGAAAGGTCATATGGGCCGAATGCGCCCTGGACGCGGCGTGAGCCGATCCCGACGGGTGATCCTCTAGAGTCGAGGAATGAGCCCACCTCCGCGCTTCGGTGGAGAACCTCTCGTCCGCGTGCGCGGTCTGCGCAAGCGCTTCGGCGGCACCCTCGCGCTGGACTCGGTCGACCTCGACCTGCACCCCGGCAGCGTCCTCGCCCTGCTCGGTCCCAACGGCGCCGGCAAGTCCACCCTCATCAAGGTGCTCGCCGGGGTCCACCGCGCCGACGGGGGCGAGGTGACCGTGGCCGGTCAGCCGCTCGGTTCCCACGGGGCCGCCCGGCACCTGTCCTTCATCCACCAGGACCCGGGCCTGGTCCACTGGATGACGGTCGCCGAGAACATCGCCCTGGGCACCGGCTACCCGCGCCGCGGCGGTCTGATCTCCTGGCGGCGGACCCGGGAGCGGTGCGAGCGCGCCCTGGGGATCGTCGCCGGGCACCTCGACGCCGACGCCCGGATCGCGGACCTCGACCCGGCCGAGCGTTCGCTGGTCGCCATCGCCCGCGCCCTGGCCGCGCGGGCCGGGGTCATCGTCCTGGACGAGCCGACCGCCACCCTGCCCGCCGCCGACTGCGCCCGGCTGTTCGGCGTACTGCACGCCCTCCGCGACCGGGGCCACGGCATCCTCTACGTCACCCACCGGCTCGACGAGGTGTACCGGGTCGCCGACACCTTCGCCGTCCTGCGCGACGGCCGCCTGGTCGAGCACGGCCCGCTCGCCGGCTACGGCCCGGACCGTCTGGTGCGCGCCGTCGCCGGCCACGAGCCGGCCGTCCGCCGCCCCGCCGTTCCCGCCCCCGCCCCCTCCCGCGGCGCTCCCCTGCTGCTCCTCGACGGCGTGCGGACCGCGCACGCCGGACCGGTCGGCCTGGAGCTGCGCGCCGGCGAGATCCTCGGCACGGTGGGTCTGACCGGTGCCGGGCACCGGGAGCTGGGCCGCGCGCTGGCCGGCCTCCGGCCGGCCCTCGGGGGGCGGATGCTGCTCGGGGGCCGCCCGTACCGGCCGCGTACGGTCGCCGACGCCCTCGGCGCCGGTGTCGGTTTCGTGCCGGGCGACCGCCAGGAGGAGGGCTGCGCCCCGGAACTGACGGTGCGGGAGAACTTCCTGGCGAACCCCCGTGCCGCCGGTGTGCCCGCGTGGCGCTGGACCGCGCCCCGGCGCGAGCGCGCCGAAGCGGCCGCGCTGATCGACCGGTTCTCCGTGGTCCCCCGCGACAGCGAGGTGCCGATCGCCACCCTGTCGGGCGGCAACCAGCAGAAGGTCATGGTCGGCCGGTGGCTGCGGGGCGGGCTGCGGCTGCTGGTCCTGGAGGAGCCGACCGCCAGTGTGGACGTCGGTGCGAAGGCCGTGATCCACCGGCTGCTCGGCGAGGCCGCCGCGGCCGGCCTGGGCGTGCTGCTGGTCTCCGGCGACTTCGAGGAGGTCGCGGACCTGTGCCACCGCGCGCTGGTCTTCGTACGAGGAGCCGTGGGCGCCGAGCTCCTCGGCCCGGACCTGACCGTGGCGGAACTGACCCGGACGGCGTCGGCGATGCCGGCCATCACCGGAAGCGCGACGGGACCGTGACCCGCTCCTCCCCGCCGCGGTCCCCGCTGGGGCACGTGGGTGGGCGGCACATCGGCGGTTACGGCCTGCCCGTCCTGGCTGCCCTGCTCTTCCTGGTGTTCTCCCTCCTCCTGCCGCAGACCTTCCCCACCCGGGACAACGTCTCCGCGATCCTGTCCAACCAGGCGATCCCCGCCGTCCTCGCGCTCGGGGCGACGGTTCCGATCGTCACCGGCAGGTTCGACCTGTCCATCGGCTACGGCCTGGGCCTCGCCCACGTCATGGTGATGCGGCTCGTCGTCACCGAGGGGTGGCCCTGGCCCCTGGCCTGCCTGGTGGTGGTCGCCGGCGGCGCGGCGGCCGGTGCGCTGGCCGGGGTGATCGTCGAGTTCGGGCAGATCGACTCGTTCATCGCCACGCTCGGCACCGGCAGCATGATGTACGCGGTCACCGGCTGGATCACCGACGGCGCCCGGATCGTGCCCGGTCCGCGGGGCCTGCCCGCCTCCTTCACCGCCCTGTACGACTCCCGGTTCCTCGGGCTGCCGCTGCCCGCCTTCTACGTCCTGGCCGTGGCGGCCGTCCTGTGGGTGGTGCTGGAGCGGCTGCCGGCCGGGCGCTGCCTGTACGTCATCGGCTCCAGCCGGCGCGCGGCCGCCGCCCTGGGCATCCCCACCCGGTCCTACTGCGTCTGGGCCTTCGCCGCCTCGGGCCTGGTCACCGGCTTCGCCGGGGTCCTCCTCGCCGCCCAGCAGCAGACCGGCAATCCGAGCGTCGGGCTGGACTACCTCCTGCCGGCCTTCGTCGGCGCCCTGCTCGGCTCCACCACGATCAGGCCCGGCCGCGCCAACGCCCTCGGCACGGTCGTGGCCGTCGCGGTCCTCGCCGTCGGGCTCGCCGGGATCGGCCAGCTCGGTGCCCAGTTCTGGGCCACTCCGCTGTTCAACGGCGCCACCCTGCTCGCCGCGGTCGGCCTGGCCGGATACGCGGCCCGCCGCCGGCTGCGCGCCGGGGCGGCCGCCTCCGGCCGGGCGGACGTCCGGCGTCCGCCCGCGCCGGGCGGGGACGGCCCCTCGTAGATCCCCGTACGCGCACCCACGCCAGGAGCACCGTGCACCCGAAGCGCCCGAAGCACCCGAAGCACCCGAATCCGAGAACGCCCGTCACCGCCGCGGCCCTGGCCGCGGTCGCCGCCGTCCTCCTGGCCGGCTGCGGGAGCGGCCCGCCGTCCGGCGGCCGGCCGTCGGGGACCGGCTGCCCCGAGGCGCTCGCGCGGGCCGAGGCAGCCGTCCGGCGGGCCGAGACCGCCGACGCCTCCTGGGCCGGCCCCACCACCGGTCCGGCGGCGGTTGCCGGCAAGAGCCTCGTCTACGTGGCGCAGACCATGACCAACCCGGGCGTCGCTGGAGTCGCGAAGGGCGTCCAGGAGGCGGCCAGGGCCATCGGCTGGCCGGTCCGGGTGATCGACGGGGACGGCACCCCGGCCGGCATCCGGGCGGCGCTCAGCCAGGCGGTCACCCTGAGGCCCTCGGGCATCGTCATCGGCGGCTTCGACCCCCGTCCGGAGGCGCGGCAGCTGGCGCGGGCGGAGGCGGCGGGCATCCCGGTCGTCGGCTGGCACGCGGTGGACTCCCCCGGGCCCACCCGGGACCCGGCGCTCTTCACGAACGTCACCACGCGGGTGAAGGACGTGGCGAGGATCAGCGCGGACTGGATCATCGCCCGGTCGGGGGGTGACGCCGGGGTCGTCCTGTTCACCGACGACTCGATCCCCTTCGCCCGGAACAAGGCGGCCCTCATCAAGCGGGAGCTCGCCACCTGTGCCGGGGTGCGGCTCCTGACGTACGAGAACATCCCGATCCCGGACGCGAGCAGCCGCACCCCGCAGGCGGTCTCCTCCCTGCTGTCCCGCTTCGGGAAGGACTGGACCCACTCGGTGGCCATCAACGACCTGTACTTCGCCGACGCGGCCCCGGCCCTGCGGGCGGCGGGACGGCCCGGCTCGGGTCCTCCCCTGAACATCGGCGCGGGTGACGGCGACCCCTCCGCCTTCCACCGGATCAACAGCGGGCAGTACCAGGCCGCCACCGTCCCCGAGCCGCTGTCGCAGCAGGGCTGGCAGATCGTCGACGAGTTCAACCGCGCCTTCGCCGGGCAGCCCGCCAGCGGCCACGTCGCCCCCGTGCACATCGCCACCGCCGCCAACAGCCGGGGCGCCGCCTCCTGGGACCCGCCCGGCTACCGCGAGGCGTACCGGAGGATCTGGCGGGGCTGAACACCACCGTGAGTGAAACTTCAATCACCTTGCCCGGCAGACGAGTTGGCAAACGGCCGATGTGACCCGCGCCGGGCGCGCGTGGCATGATCAACCTTCACATTACCCGCCAGTAACGGCAATTCCCCCCATGAAGGTCACACCACGTGCGTACGCTCACCAGACGCCTCCTGCTGCCCGGCCTGACCGCCCTCGCGCTCACCACCGCCGGCTGCTCCTCCCCGGCCGGCACCGGCGCGGCCGCGCCGGGCAGCCCCGCCGCGCTCCCCTCCGCCGACGGCACCCGGCAGCTGGACGTGGACTCCGCGCCCCAGGGCGCGGCCACCCCGTCGGCCATCGCCCGCACCCGCGGCGGCCAGGGCCCGGAGAAGGCCCCGCTGAAGGTCGCCTCCTACGACAAGGCGAGCGGACGCGCCGTCATATCCGCGTCCACGCAAGCCGGTGCGGGCGCCGTGCCGAGCCGCTCCGCCGGGCCCTCCGCCGCCCCCGCGAAACCCGTCGCGGTGGGTGACGTCATCGCCAGCGCGCCGGCCCCCGGCGCCCCCGACGGCCTGCTCGCGAAGGTCACCGAGGTCGTCGGGAAGAGCGACCGGGGCACCGAGGTGAAGACCGCGCCCGCGACGCTCGCCGCCGCCCTCGGCGACGACAAGGCCGAGGGCAAGGTCCCCGTCGATCCCGCCTCGGTGGTCGTCGAGCCCCTGATGAAGGGGGTCACCTTCTCCTGGGCCAAGGGCCAGGGCGTCCGCTACGGACCCGAGGGCGCCGGGCTGCCGCTGGGCACCCTGCGGCTCGACGTGGACGCCGCCGTGGACACCGCCGGGGGCGCCTCCGCCTCGGCGGGTGCTTCGGTGTCCGGCTTCGTACAGCTGGCCCCGCGGGTGGAGTTCGCGTACGACGGCGGCAAGGGCGGCGGCCAGGGACCGGGCACGGCCTTCCTCGGCATGAGCGGCGACTGGTCCTCCCGGTGGGCGCTCAAGGGCCGCGCCGCCGCGAGCACCGGCGAGCCCCGCCGGATCCCGTTCGCCAGGCTGCGCAGCGCCCCCGTCGTCCAGGTGGGGCCGGTCCCCGTCGTCGTCAACCTCGAACTGACCTGCTACGTGCAGGTGGAGGCCGACGGCCGGGTCACCCTCGACGTCCAGCAGGACGTCAAGGGCGACTTCCGGGTCGGCGGCAGCTACGCGGCCGGCAAGGGCTGGTCCCCGGTCAGCGCCTCGGACGTGCGCGGCACTCCGGTGAGGGCGGCCGTCACCACCGCCGGGCGCGTCAGGAGCACCCTCGGGGCCGAGGCCTCCGTGGGCCTGTACGGGGCCGTCGGCGTCACCGCCGACTTCGCCCCCTACCTGCGCGGCGAGGCCGAGGCCACCGCGAGCGCGGCCACCGGCGGCGGGACCACGGCGAACGGCTCCTGGGCGCTGTACGGCGGTTTCGGCCTGAGCGGGCAGCTCCAGCTCCAGCTGTCCGTGTTCGGTACGCCGGTCGTCGAGCGGCGTGTCCCGCTGGGCGCCCTGCACCGCGAGTGGCCCCTGGTGAGCGGCCGCGCCGGGCAGTGACGTCCGGCCGGGCTCCCCGGGGCCCGGTCAGGCGGCGGGGCCCCCGGCGGGCGCCGGGGGCAGCGGCGGCAACGCCGGCTCGTGCAGCCAGGCCCGGAACAGGCCGTCCAGCGGCCCGGCGGCGTAGTCGGCCGCGTGCGCGGTGAATCCGCCGGTGGTCACCACGCCGTGCCGGTGGCGGGCGGTCCAGTCGCGGAGCATCCGGAAGAAGGCCCCGTCGCCGAGGGCGCCGCGGACGGCGTGCACGGCGAGGCCGCCCCGCTGGTAGAGGCGGTCGTCGAACATCAGCTTGCGGCCCGGGTCTGCCAGTACCAGGTCCTGGGGCCGCCCTGCCAGCATCCGGTGCGCGGCCGCGGCGTGCTCGTGCGCCGGGCGGCCTCCGGAGCGCTCCGACCAGAGCCATTCGGCGTACTTCGCGAAGCCCTCGTTGAGCCAGATGTGGCGCCAGTCGGCGACGCCCACGCTGTTGCCGAACCACTGGTGGGCCAGCTCGTGGGCGACGAGGCGTTCCCAGCCGCGGGCGCCGTCCACGTGGTTCGTGCCGAACAGGGAGAGGCCCTGGGCCTCCACGGGTACGTCCAGTTCCTCGTCGGCGACGACCACCGTGTACTCGCCGAAGGGGTAGGGGCCGAAGAGCTCCTCGAAGAGCCGCATCATGGCGGGCTGCCGGGCGAAGTCCCGCGAGAAGCGCGGCAGCACGCGGGCGGGAACGTGGGCGCTCTGCGGAACCCCGCCGCCGTCCGGGTCGCCGAGCGGCACCGTCCGGTACGTGCCGATGGACAGGCCGACGAGGTAGCTGGCGGTGGGCGCGGCCTGTTCGTACACCCAGGTGGTGGTGCTGGCCCCGGTGGTCCGGGTGAGCAGCCGGCCGACGGCGGCCACCGTGTAGGCGGACGGGGTGGTGAGGGAGATCTGGTAGGCGGCCTTGTCCGCGGGCCGGTCGTTGCACGGGTACCAGGAGGGTGCGCCGACGGGCTGGCTGGCCACCAGCGCCCCGTCGGTCAGTTCCTCCCAGCCGAGGCCGCCCCAGGGGCTGCGGACCGGCCGGGGGTTGCCCGCCCAGTGCACCTCGACCGTGAACGCGGCGCCGGGCGGCAGCGGTGCGGCCGGCCGGACGCGGAGCCGTCCGGCCCGGTGGGTGTGGCGCGGGACGCGGCCGTCCACCAGGACCCGGCCGATCCTGAACGCGGCGAGGTTCAGGTGGAACTCGGCCAGCGGGGCCGGCCCGGCGATGGCGCTGAGCCGGGCGGTGCCGGCCAGCCGGTTGGGGCCGGGCCGGTAGTCCAGGGCGAGTTCGTACCGGTGCACCCGGTACCGGGGGTCTCCGTTGTCCGGGAAGTACGGGTCAGCCGCCGCTGTCTGGCCACTCATCGCCGCTCGCGCTCCCTGCGCCGTGCCCGGGTCCGTTCAGGACCGCCACGCCTCGATCGGATTGCCCAGCCAGCGGGTGTCGGCCGGGACGGACTCCCCGGCCATCACGAGGGAGGCGGGACCCAGGGTGGTGCGTGCCCCGACCGTGCTCCCGGGCAGGACGATTCCGCCGGGGCCCAGGGTGGCGCCCTCGCGGAGGACCACAGTATCCGTCCGCATGATCCGGTCGTGGAAGAGGTGCGTCTGCAACACGCAGCCCCGGTTGACGCTGACCGCGTCGCCGAGGGTCACCAGGTCCGCCTCCGGCAGCCAGTGGCTCTCGCACCACACGCCGCGCCCGATCCGCGCCCCGAGCCCGCGCAGCCACAGGACCAGCAGCGGGGTGCCGGGGACCGCGCCGGCGAACCAGGGCACCGCCAGTACCTCCACGAAGGTGTCGGCCAGTTCGCCCCGCCAGACGAAGCCGCTCCACAGCGGGTGTTGCCCCGCCCGGTGCCGGCCCACCAGCAGCCACTTGGCGCCCACGCTGACGGCGCACGCGGCGGCGCCCGCCACGAACAGGACCGCTCCGGACAGCAGGGCCGCGCCCGGGACGCCCAGCGCGGCCGTCGAGCTCAGCGCGCACAGCGCGGCCAGGGTGAGCACGGCCAGCGCGGCCGAGCAGAGGACGGGCACGAACCGGGCCGCCTCGACCAGGCCGCGCGCCCACAGCAGCCGGGCGGGCGGATCGTAGGTGCGGCCGCGGTCGGCGGCCGCGGCGGACCTCGGCAGTCTGACCGGCGGCAGCCCCAGGTACGAGCTGCCCTTCTTGGCCTTCTTCGGAGTGGCGGACAGGACGCCGACCAGCCCGCCGTCGGGCACGGTACGGCCGGGCGCGGTCATCCCGGAGTTGCCGAGGAAGGCCCGGCGGCCGATCTCGGAGCGCCCGATCCGGATCCAGCCGCCGCCGCGTTCGCAGGGGGCGGTGAGGGTGTCGTCGGCGAGGAACGCGCCGTCGCCGACGGTGGTCAGGCTCGGCAGCGCGAGCACGGTCGACACCTCGGCACCCCGCCCGACGCGCATGCCGAGCAGCCTCAGCCACACCGGGGTCACCAGGCCGGCGTACAGCGGGAAGAGCGCCGCCCGGGCCAGGTCCATCAGCTGGAGGACCGCCCAGGCCTGCCAGCCGACGCGGCTGTGTACGGGGTGGCTGCCGGTGCGCAGCCCGAGGCTGAGCAGGCGTACGGCGGCCAGCAGGAGCAGCGCGTACGCCAGCGCGAAGACGAGCGCCCCGGGCACCGCCGCGAGCAGCGCTCCGCGCAGGGCCCTGCCGGGTCCGGCGCCGGCGGGCACGAACCGGGCGGCCACGAGCAGCGCGGGCAGGGCGGCGACGAGCGGCAGGGCCGTCAGGCAGAAGCCGGTCGCCCCGTACACGGCCCGCCAGTGGAGCGGGCGCGGCGGCCGCTCCTCGGGCCAGTCGTGCTTCGCCCTGCCGAGCCTGACGGCGGGGGCCCCGCCCCAGCGCTGGCCGGCCGGGACCCGTCCGGTCACGGCGGAACCCGGTGCCACCTCGGCCCGCTTGCCGACCCGGGCTCCGGGGAAGAGGGTGCTGCGGGTGCCGACGACGGCCTCCGCGCCGATCCGGACGGGTCCGATCTCCAGTCGGTCCCCGTCCAGCCAGTGGCCGCACAGGTCCACCTCGGCCTCCACCGCGCAGCCGCGGCCGAGCCGGAGCATGCCGGTGACCGGGGGCAGGGAGTGCAGGTCAACCTCGGGGCCGACGCGGGCGCCGAGCGCCCGGGCGTAGCGCTGGAGCCAGGGGCCTGTGAGGGAGGTGGCGCCGGAGCACTCGGCGAGCCGCTCGGCCGTCCACAGCCGCAGGTGCACGCTTCCGCCGCGCGGGTGGCGGCCGGCCCGGACCCCGCGCAGCAGCAGGCGGGCGCCGCCGGCGGCGATGGCGAGGCGGCCCGGCGGGCTGAGGAGCAAGGCCGCGCCCGCGGTGACGTACCACCAGGAGGCGGTCGGCGCCCACGGGTACGGTCCGAGCCGGTGCAGCAGGTTGCCCAGGGCCAGCAGGGCCACCGTCCAGCGCAGGCCGACGAGGGTGAACAGCGGGAGCAGCAGCAGGCACTGGGCGGCCCTGGAGCGCAGCGGAACCGGCGCGACGGTGCGGGCGGCGCCGTCGTCGCGTACGGACCGCTCCAGCCGCCGGGCCAGTTTCCGCAGCGTCGGGTTCTGGTAGACGTCGAGGACGGCCACCGCGGGGTAGCGGGTGCGCAGCCGGGTGGTGAGCTGCGCGGCGGCGAGGCTGTTGCCGCCGGAGGCGAAGAAGTCGTCGCCGGCGCCGGTCACGGGCACGCCCAGGGTTTCGCCCCACTGTTCGGCGAGCCAGGCCTCGGTGCCGTGCAGCCGCTCGGCGGGGGCGGTGGTCTCCGCGTCCGGCAGGGGCCAGGGCAGGGCGTCCCGGTCGACCTTGCCGGAGGTGCGGGTGGGCAGCGCGTCGACGGGCGCGAGCAGCGGCACGAGGGCGGCGGGCAGTTCGGCGCGCAGCCGTTCGACCGCTTCGGCGCGGTCCCAGCCGTCCTGGGTGACGAGGTAGCCGACGAGCAGCTGGTTGCCGCCGCGCGCGGTGCGTACGGCGGCGGCCGCGCCGGCGACCCCGGGGAGGGCCTGGAGGGCGGCGTCGACCTCGCCGAGTTCGATGCGGCGGCCGCCGAGTTTGACCTGTTCGTCGGCGCGGCCGAGGAAGACCAGGCCCTCCGGTTCGGCGCGTACGAGGTCGCCGCTGCGGTAGGCGCGGGACCAGCCGAGGGATTCGAGGGGGGCGTACTTCTCGGCGTCCTTGGCGGGGTCGAGGTAGCGGGCGAGGCCGACGCCGCCGATGACGAGCTGGCCGCTGCCGCCCATGGGGACGGGCTCGCCGGAGCCGTCGACCACGGCCAGTTCCCAGCCGGCGAGCGGGAGGCCGATCCTGATCGGCTCCTCGCCGGTCAGCGGGCAGGCGCAGGCGACGACGGTGGCCTCGGTGGGGCCGTAGGTGTTCCAGACCTCGCGGCCTTCGGTGACGAGGCGTGCGGCCAGTTCGGGCGGGCAGGCCTCCCCGCCGAAGATCAGGAGCCGGACCTCGTCGAGGGCCGAAGGCTCCCAGAGCGCGGCCAGGGTCGGCACGGTGGAGACGACGGTGATCTCCTGTTCCACCAGCCAGGGCCCGAGGTCGGCGCCGCTGCGGACCCGGTGGCGGGGCACGGGGACGAGGCAGGCGCCGTGGCGCCAGGCCAGCCACATCTCCTCGCAGGAGGCGTCGAAGGCGACGGACAGTCCGGCCATGACCCGGTCGCCGGGGCCGATCGGCTCGTCGGCGAGGAACAGGGCGGCCTCGGCGTCCACGAAGGCGGCGGCGCTGCGGTGGGTGACGGCGACGCCCTTGGGCCGGCCGGTGGAGCCGGAGGTGAAGATGATCCACGCGTCGTCTTCGGGTCCGGGCCGGGCGGCGGGCGTGGGGGTGGCGGAGGGGGAGGGACGGCCGGTGAGGTCGATGCGCCGGCCGGCGCCCAGGACCGCCCGCACGCCGGCTTCGCCGAAGACCAGGCGGGCCCGCTCTTCGGGGTCCTCGGCGTCGACCGGTACGTAGGCGGCGCCCGCGGCGAGGACGGCGAGGACGGCCACGTACAGCTCGTTGGTCCCGGAGGGGACGCGTACCCCGACCCGGTCGCCGAGCCCCACCCCGGCGGCCGCGAGCGCGCGCCGGCGGCGTTCGACCCGCGCGGCCAGGGCCCGGTAGGTCAGCCGGGAGGCGCCGTCGTCCAGGGCGGGTTCGTCGGGGTGGGCCCGTACGGAGGCCTCGAAGACGTCGAGGAGGGTACGGGGCGGGGCGGCGGGCCCGGCGGAGAACCGGGCGGCCTTCCCGGCTTCACCGGGTGGCTCCCGGCCGGGCGCGGGCCCGTCAGGCGCGGGCCCGTCAGGGGCGGGCCCGTCAGGC